>NZ_JAGYFZ010000099.1:0-21073 GCF_019946675.1 Pseudomonas sp. BF-B-15 | reverse complement strand
GAACGATAACGCGGTTTAACTTATGGACCGCGTTATCGTTTTTCGCGGGCAAGCCTCGCTCCTACATGAAATTAGATCGGATTCGGGCAATCGATGAAGATGTGCTCCAGCGCAAACCGTCGCGCCAGGTAATCCCCCAGCGCCTGCACACCATAACGCTCGGTGGCGTGGTGACCGGCGGCGATGAAACTGATGTCGTTTTCACGGGCGCTATGGAAGGTTTGCTCGGACGCCTCGCCGCTGAGGTACAGATCGACGCCCGCCAAGACCGCCTGATCGATATACCCCTGGCCGCCACCGGTGCACCAGCCGACCCGACGAATCATCTCGCTGCCTTCAATCAGCAGCGGCTCGCGCCCCATGACTTCCTGCACGCGGCGAGCGAAATCACGCGGCGTCACCGGTTCGTTCAACGAGCCTACCAGACCGACAATCTTGAGGTTATCCGGGTCCAGCGGCCCTTCGACGGTGATGTCCAACTGACGGGCGAGCTGCACGTTGTTACCGACTTCCGGGTGCAGGTCCAGCGGCAGGTGATAGGACAGCAGACTGATGTCGTGCTTGAGCAGGGTTTTCAGCCGACGCTGCTTCATGCCGGTGATGCACGGGTTCTCGCCCTTCCAGAAGTAACCGTGATGCACCAGCACCAGATCGGCCTGCGCTTCGACGGCAGCATCCAGCAACGCCTGACTGGCCGTGACGCCACTGACGATGCGCATCACCTGCGGTCGGCCTTCGACCTGTAACCCGTTGGGGCAATAATCGGCAATCTTTGCACTGTTCAGATAACGGTCGGCTTCTTCGACCAGGGTGCTCAGGGCGACGGCCATAAAAGACTCCTAAATATCCCGTTCAGAGGCGCGCGCGGCCTCGTATAATGCGCGACATTATGGGCGGTCTCTAACCGCCTGCAACCTCTCAGGACGTGCTTAATGCTCAAGGCGCTGCGTTTTTCCGGCTGGCCGCTGTTGGCCGGCGTGCTTATCGCTCTATTGATCATCCAGCGTTACCCGCAGTGGGTCGGGCTTCCAAGCCTCGACGTCAACCTGCAGCAAGCCCCGCAAACCACCACCATGCAACAGGGGCCGGTGTCCTATGCCGACGCAGTCACCACCGCTGCGCCGTCGGTGGTGAACCTGTACACCACCAAAGTCATCAACAAGCCGAACCATCCGCTGTTCGAAGACCCGCAGTTCCGCCGCTTCTTCGGCGACAACGCGCCCAAGCAGAAACGCATGGAATCGAGCCTCGGCTCCGGCGTGATCATGAGCCCGGAAGGCTACCTGCTGACCAACAACCACGTGACCAGCGGCGCCGACCAGATTGTCGTCGCGCTGAAGGACGGGCGTGAAACCCTGGCCCGCGTCATCGGCAGCGACCCGGAAACCGACCTCGCGGTCCTGAAGATCGATCTGAAAAACCTGCCGTCGATCACCGTCGGCCGCTCCGACAACATCCGCATCGGCGACGTCGCCCTCGCCATCGGCAACCCGTTCGGCGTCGGCCAGACCGTGACCATGGGCATCATCAGCGCCACCGGCCGTAACCAGCTGGGCCTGAACAACTACGAAGATTTCATCCAGACCGACGCCGCGATCAACCCCGGCAACTCCGGCGGTGCGCTGGTGGATGCCAATGGCAACCTGACCGGGATCAACACGGCGATCTTCTCCAAGTCCGGCGGTTCGCAAGGCATCGGTTTCGCGATCCCGGTCAAACTGGCGATGGAAGTGATGAAGTCGATCATCGAACACGGCCAGGTGATTCGCGGCTGGCTCGGTATCGAAGTGCAGCCGTTGAGCCAGGAGCTGGCGGAGTCGTACGGCCTGTCGGGACGTCCGGGCATTGTGGTCGCGGGGATTTTCCGTGACGGCCCTGCGCAGAAGGCCGGCCTGCAATTGGGTGACGTGATTCTCACCATCGACGGCGAACCGGCCGGTGATGGTCGTCGCTCGATGAACCAGGTCGCGCGGATCAAACCGACCGACAAAGTCACGGTTCAGGTGATGCGCAACGGCAAGGAACTGAAGCTCACCGCTGAAATCGGCTTGCGCCCGCCACCGGCGCCGGTCAAAGAGAAAGAAGAACAGTAAGCACTCCCCACACGATCCCTGTAGGAGCGAGCGGTGCGGCGATCCGACTTGCCCGCGAAGAACGATGACGCGGTGTACTTGATACACCGTGTCATCGTTCTTCGCGGGCAAGCCTCGCTCCTACAGGGGTTGTGGGGTGTTTAGAGGTCGCCGAGGCCGTCGATCAGTGCCTGATTCTGTTCAGGTGTGCCAATCGAAATCCGCAGGAACTGGGCAATCCGCTCCTGCTTGAAGTGCCGAACAATCACGCCTTGCTCGCGCAACTTCGCCGCCAGCCCCGCCGCATCGTGCTGCGGATGCCGGGCGAAGATGAAGTTCGCCGCTGACGGCAGCACTTCAAAGCCCTTGGCTTGCAGTTGCGCAACGACCTTCTCGCGATTCTCGATCACCAACCCACAGGTCTTGTCGAAGTATTCGCGGTCTTCGAATGCGGCGGCTGCACCGACGTTCGCCAGGCGATCCAGCGGATAAGAGTTGAAGCTGTTCTTGATCCGCTCCAGCGCCTCGATCAGGTCCGGATGCCCCACCGCCAGACCGACCCGCAGGCCGGCCAGGGAACGGGATTTGGACAAGGTCTGAGTCACCAGCAAATTCGGATAACGGTCCACCAGACTGATCGCCGTCTCGCCACCGAAGTCGATGTAAGCCTCATCCACCACGACCACCGAATCCGGGCTGGCCTTGAGGATCTGCTCAACCGCGTCCAGCGCCAACAGGCAACCGGTCGGCGCGTTCGGGTTCGGGAAGATGATCCCGCCGTTCGGCTTGGCGTAATCCGCCGGGTTGATCTGGAACTGCTCGTCCAGCGGCACCGCGTCGAACGTGATGCCGTACAACCCGCAGTAGACCGGGTAGAAGCTGTAGCTGATGTCCGGGAACAGCACCGGCTGATCGTGTTGCAGCAAACCGTGAAAGATGTGCGCCAGGACTTCATCGGAACCGTTGCCGAGGAACACCTGATTGCTTTGCACGCCGTAGTACTTGGCGACAGCGTTCTTCAACAGGTCGCTGTTCGGGTCCGGGTACAAACGCAGGTTGTCGTTGAGCTCGGTCTGCATCGCCGCCAGGGCTTTTGGCGATGGGCCGTACGGGTTTTCGTTGGTGTTGAGCTTCACCAGTTTCGCCAGTTTCGGCTGCTCGCCCGGCACGTAAGGCACCAGGTTCTTGACGAACGGGCTCCAGAATTTACTCATCTCAGTTCCCCTGCTTGTCGTCGATGATGCGGTATTCGGCGCTGCGGGCGTGGGCGGTCAGCGACTCGCCACGGGCCAGCACGGAAGCGGTCTTGCCCAGTTCCGACGCACCCTGCTCGGAGCAGAAGATGATCGACGAGCGTTTCTGGAAGTCGTACACGCCCAGCGGCGACGAGAAACGAGCAGTGCCGGAGGTCGGCAGCACGTGGTTCGGGCCGGCGCAGTAGTCGCCCAAGGCTTCGGAGGTGTGACGACCCATGAAGATTGCGCCGGCGTGACGGATCTGCGGCAACCATGCTTGTGGATCGGCGACCGACAACTCCAGGTGCTCCGGTGCGATGCGGTTGGCCACTTCGATGGCTTGCTCCATATCACGAACCTGGATCAGCGCCCCACGGCCATTGATCGAGGTTTCGATGATCTCGGCGCGTTCCATGGTCGGCAACAGTTTGGCGATGCTGGCGGCGACCTTGTCGAGGAACCCGGCGTCCGGGCTGACCAGAATCGCCTGGGCGTCTTCGTCGTGCTCGGCCTGGGAGAACAGGTCCATGGCGATCCAGTCCGGATCGGTTTGGCCGTCGCACACAACGAGGATTTCCGACGGGCCGGCGATCATGTCGATGCCGACCTGGCCGAACACGTGACGCTTGGCGGTGGCGACATAGATGTTGCCCGGGCCGACCACCTTGTCGACCTTCGGCACGCTTTCGGTGCCATAAGCCAACGCGGCAACGGCTTGGGCGCCACCGATGGTGAAGACACGGTCGACACCCGCGATGCACGCTGCGGCCAATACCAGCTCGTTGATTTCACCGCGCGGGGTCGGTACCACCATGACCACTTCGGTCACGCCCGCCACTTTGGCCGGGATCGCGTTCATCAGTACGGACGACGGGTACGACGCTTTGCCGCCCGGGACATAAAGACCGGCGCGATCCAGCGGCGTGACCTTCTGGCCCAGCACCGTGCCATCGGCCTCGGTGTAGCTCCAGGAATCCTGTTTCTGCTTTTCGTGGTAGCTGCGCACACGGGCCGCGGCTTTTTCCAGCGCTTCACGCTGCGGCACGGTGATGCGGGTCAGGGCCAGTTCCAGGCGCTCGCGCGGCAGGATCAGGTCGGCCATCGAGGCGACTTCCAGGCCGTCGAACTTCTGGGTGAATTCCACCAGCGCCGCATCGCCACGCTCGCGCACGGCCTTGATGATGTCCAGCACCCGCTGATTGACCGAGTCGTCAGACACACTTTCCCAGCTCAGCAGATGATCCAGATGATGTGCGAAATCCGGGTCAGCAGCGTTGAGTCGGCGAATTGCAGTCGGTGCGGTCATAGCGAGAGCCTCATAGGAATGGCAAAAACTCAGGCGCCCTAACTTAGCAGTCGTTTCCGCTTGGGCACCTGAGATTCTGGCTATGAGGCGGATAGACGGGCGCGACTCAAGGTCGCGCAGGTGAATCAGCCGCGGTGTCGAGACTCCACTGCCTTGCGCAGGGTGTCGATCAACGCCTGGATACGGGCGTGCTGCATTTTCATCGAAGCTTTGTTGACGATCAGCCGGGAGCTGATGTCGGCAATGAAATCCTGGGGTTCCAGGCCATTGGCGCGCAGGGTGTTGCCGGTGTCGACCACGTCGATGATCTTGTCCGCCAGACCGATCAGCGGCGCCAGTTCCATCGAGCCGTACAGCTTGATGATGTCGACCTGACGACCCTGTTCGGCGTAGTAACGCTTGGCAACGTTGACGAACTTGGTCGCCACCCGCAAACGGCCCTTGGGCTCGACGTCGCCGACACGGCCAGCGGTCATCAGCTTGCAGAGGGCAATGCGCAGGTCCAGTGGCTCGTACAAGCCCTGGCCGCCGTATTCCATCAGCACATCTTTACCGGCGACGCCCAGGTCAGCGGCACCATGCTCGACATAGGTCGGCACATCGGTGGCGCGCACGATCAGCAGGCGTACATCTTCCTGGGTCGTGGGGATGATCAGCTTGCGGCTCTTGTCCGGATTCTCGGTCGGCACGATGCCCGCTTCAGCCAGAAGCGGCAGGGTGTCGTCAAGGATGCGGCCCTTGGACAGTGCGATGGTCAACATGGGAAACGTCAGTCCTTATCAAGGTACGTGCCCGGTCACAAACGGCGCCGGACACACATCGTGGGTGAAGTACCCTCGACTTGAAACGAATTCAACGGGCACATCCTTATGCCCATGCAGCAAAAAACTAGCCCGGTACGCGGCGGATCTTGGCGCCGAGCATCTGCAGTTTCTCTTCGATGCACTCGTAACCACGGTCGATGTGGTAGATGCGGTCGATCAGGGTGTCGCCTTCAGCGATCAGCGCCGAGATCACCAGGCTGGCCGAAGCACGCAGGTCGGTGGCCATGACTGGCGCGCCTTTCAGCTTCTCGGTACCGGTGACAATGGCGGTGTTGCCTTCGACCTGGATCTTGGCGCCCATGCGGTGCAGTTCGTAAACGTGCATGAAGCGGTTTTCGAAGATCGTCTCGATCACGGCACCGGTGCCTTCGGCAATGGCGTTGAGCGAGATGAACTGCGCCTGCATGTCAGTCGGGAACGCCGGGTATGGAGCGGTGCGCACGTTGACGGCTTTTGGCCGCTTGCCGTGCATGTTCAGCTCGATCCAGTCTTCACCGCAGTTGATTTCGGCACCCGACTCACGGAGTTTTTCCAGGACGGCTTCGAGGATGGTCGGATCGGTGTCCTTGACCTTCACACGACCGCCGGTCACGGCGGCGGCAACCAGGTAGGTACCGGTTTCGATACGGTCCGGCATCACTTTGTAAGTGGTGGTGTGCAGACGCTCGACGCCATCGATGGTGATGGTGTCGGTGCCGGCGCCAGAGATCTTGGCGCCCATGGCGATCAGGAAGTTCGCCAGGTCGACCACTTCAGGCTCGCGCGCGGCGTTGGCCAGCACGCTGCGGCCCTTGGCCAGGGCAGCGGCCATCATGATGTTTTCGGTACCGGTCACACTGACGGTGTCGAAGAAGAAGTGCGCGCCACGCAGGCCGCCTTCAGGCGCCTTGGCCTTGATGTAGCCGCCTTCGACGTCGATGACCGCGCCCATGGCTTCAAGACCACGGATGTGCAGGTCCACCGGACGCGAACCGATGGCGCAACCGCCAGGCAGTGCGACTTCGGCTTCACCGAAACGGGCAACCATCGGGCCCAGTACCAGGATCGACGCACGCATGGTTTTAACCAGTTCGTACGGAGCGATCAGGGTCTTGATGGTGCGCGGGTCGATTTCGACGCTGAGTTTCTCGTCGATCACCGGCTCGATGCCCATGCGACCGAACAGCTCGATCATGGTGGTGATGTCGTGCAGGTGCGGCAGGTTGGCAACGGTAACCGGGCCATCGCACAGCAAAGTTGCAGCCAGGATCGGCAGGGCAGAGTTCTTTGCCCCGGAAATGCGGATCTCGCCATCAAGACGAGCGCCACCGGTAATAATCAATTTATCCATAAGAATCTCGACGCCCTTGGGCTCAGGTGCGCTCGGCCCAGGCCGCGCTGCTGAAAAATTTCATAGTGACCGCATGGATGCTGCCATCGGTGATCCATGGGTTCAAATGGGCATAGACCTGCTGCTGACGCTTCACCGGGCTCAACGCCGCCAGTTCATCGCTAATCACATTCAGCTGAAAGTTGCAGCCTTCGCCTTCAACTTCCACCTGCGTGTTTGGCAGCTTTCCTTCAAGGAAGCTCTTCACTTCTACGGCCTGCATGCTCAACCTCAATCGGCGCCCTGTGCGCGCGGGTCGGACATCATACAAAAAAGCCCCGCGCCTGCGAACCCCGCGAAGCAGGACTCTGACGGGGGGCTTCTCTGTCGATGCGGTTAGGGATGCGCCAACAGCTCGGTCATTTCGCTGACCTGAGCGATTTCGCGCATGTCTTCGGGCATCGCGCGAATGCTCAACGACTTGCCGGCCTCGTGCGCATCCCGCATGAAACACAGCAGCAACGACAAGCCGACGCTGCTGGATTTCAACACCGCCGAACAGTCCACCACCAGTGCGGGGGCCTTGCTGGCCTTGATCAGCGCCTGGCCCTGCTTGCGCAGGCCCGGGCCAGTGAGGTAGTCCAGCATGCCGCTGAGCATCAGCTCACCGGATTCATTCATGCGAATGGCCGATACACTCATTGGGTCTGCTGCTCGGTGGATTGCTTCTGGCTGGCTTCCTTGGCCTTGGCGACTTCACCGGCCCAACCATTGATGGTCTTGTCCAGGTCGTTGCCATTGCGCTGCATCGCATCGGCGAACTGATCGCGGAACAGTTTGCCGATGTTGATGCCGTTGATGATCACGTTACGCAGCTTCCACTCGCCGTTGATCTTCTCGAGCGTGTAGGACACAGGATAGATCGCGCCGTTGCTGCCTTTGACCGTCATGCCAACGCTGGTGCGGTCTCCCGACTCATCCTTGGCAGGGTCGACGACGATGCCCTGGTTGTTGTACTCGAGCAAGGCGTTACCATAGAACTGGAACAGGCCTTTCTTGAAGTTTTCTTCAAAGGTCTTCATTTGCGCCGGCGTGGCCTTGCGCGAATATTTGACCGTCATGATGCTCTTGGAAATACCCTCGGCATCCACCACAGGCCCGACGATGGTGTTCAGCGCCGTGTAAAAGTCCTGCGGGTCCTGTTTGTACTTCTCTTTGTTGGCCGACAGATCCGCCAGCAACCGGGTCGTGGTGTCTTGTACCAGTTCGTGCGCGGAAGGCGCCGCCACGGCGTTAGCCATCAACGGCAGGGCCGCGAGTAATACCAACAGGCCACGTCGCAAGGTAGAGATCATTCAAAAGCTCCTCATTTGGCGTCTTTGCTAACGGTATTGAGCAGGAATTTACCGATCAGGTCCTCGAGCACCAGCGACGACTGGGTGTCATGGATGGTTCCACCATCCTTGAGCAGGGCTTCTTCGCCGCCCACGCTGATACCGATGTACTTCTCGCCCAACAGGCCAGCAGTCAGGATAGATGCAGTGGAGTCATTCGGCAGGTTATCTACGCGCTTTTCCAGCTGCATCGTCACTCGACCGGTGAAACTGTCGCGGTCCAGATCGATCGCCGTGACCTTGCCGATGGTCACACCGGCCATGGTCACTTTAGCTCTGACCGTCAAACCGGCGATATTGTCGAAATACGCATAAAGTTTATAAGTATCGTTGGTTGCGCTCGGGGACAGGCCACTCACCCGCAACGCCAGCAACAGCAAAGCCAGGATGCCAGCCAGCAAGAAAAGGCCGACACCGATTTCCAGGGTGCGGTTTTGCATCAGAAATCTCCAAACATCAAGGCGGTCAGAATAAAGTCCAGGCCGAGTACCGCCAACGAGGCGTATACAACGGTCTTGGTAGTGGCACGACTGATCCCCTCGGATGTGGGCTCGCAGTCATAGCCTTGGAATACGGCGATCCAGGTCACGACAAAAGCGAAGACAATGCTTTTGATGATGCCGTTCAGCACATCGTCGGCAAAGGTCACGCTGTTTTGCATGTTCGACCAGTAGGAACCTTCATAGACACCCAGCCAGTCGACGGCCACCCACGAACCGCCCCAGATACCCACCACGCTGAAAATCATCGCCAGCACCGGCAGGGAAATGAAGCCGGCCCACAGGCGCGGGGCAATGATGTACTTGAGCGGGTCGACACCAATCATTTCCAGACTGGACAACTGCTCGGTGGACTTCATGTTGCCGATTTCAGCCGTCAGGGCCGAACCGGCGCGCCCGGCGAACAACAACGCCGTGACCACGGGGCCCAGTTCACGCAGCAACGTCAGCGCAACCATCTGCCCGACCGCCTGCTCCGAACCATAGCTGGACAGGATGTTGAACCCCTGCAGTGCCAGCACCATGCCGATGAACACCCCGGAGACCACGATGATCACCAGGGACATTACGCCCACCGAATGCAATTGCTTGATCAGCAGCCCGAACCCGCCGCCGATACCGCCACGGCCGAGCAAGGCATGAAACAGGAAGATCGTCGAACGGCCGAACACCGCCAGCACATCGATGCCGGAGTGGCCGAACCGGCGCACGCGCTCCAATAGTGAAATCTTGCGCATCAACGCTTCCCCAGAAGATCTGCGCGGTAATCCGTCGCTGGAAAGTGGTACGCCACCGGGCCGTCGGGTTCGCCGGTCATGAATTGGCGAATTCGCGGCTCCTGCGAGTTCATCAGCTCCTCGGGCGTGCCCTGCCCCAACACCTGGCCTTCGCCCACCACATAGATGTAGTCGGCGATGCTCGCCGTCTCGGCCAGGTCGTGGGAGACCACGATACTGGTGATGCCCAGCGCGTCGTTGAGCAGGCGGATCAGGCGCACCAGGACGCCCATGGCGATCGGGTCCTGACCGACGAAGGGTTCGTCATACATGAGAATCTGCGGATCGAGAGCAATGGCCCGGGCCAGCGCCACACGACGCTTCATGCCGCCGGACAGCTCCTCGGGCATCAGGTCGATGGCGCCACGCAGGCCCACGGCCTGTAATTTGAGCAGGACAATGTCCCGGATCATTTCTTCCGGAAGCTCGGTATGAACGCGAAGCGGAAAGGCGACGTTCTCGAACACATCGAGATCGGTAAACAGTGCGCCGCTCTGAAACAGCACGCCCATGTGCTTGCGAGCGTCGAACAAATCGCTGCGCGACAGCTTCGGCAGGTTTTGACCGTTGACCCAGACTTCGCCCTTGGTGGGACGCAGCTGTGCGCCCATCAAACGCAGCAATGTGGTCTTGCCACACCCGGAAGGCCCCATGATGCCGGTGACCTTGCCGCGTGGAATACGGATATCGACGTTATTGAAAATGCTGCGCGAACCGCGCTTGAAGGTCAGTCCCTTCAGCTCGACCGCGTAGGCGTTATCGGCACTCATCTAAACTCCTTGCGATGCAGCCTCTCACTCGGACGCCTGACTTTCTGACGAAAGCACATACCTCCCGGGCAGGCCGAACTGGCGGCGAACTATATCACTGCAAAGGCCAAGCGCCCAAGCGCCAAGCCGGGCCATGTTCAGCAACATGACAGGCAAAAAGCTTTCACTCGGAGGGTTTCGGTAACAGGGAATGACAAAGCGCGACGAACTTGCGTGAGGGTTTCGATCATTACCGCTATAATCGCCGCCTTTTCATCAGGCTATACGATTTCTGACATGAGCCAATCCAGCGACCTGATTCAATCAGCACAACGCACCATCCGCCTCGAACTGGAAGCCGTAGAAGGCTTGCTGCCCCACATCGACGCAGATTTCGTACGCGCTTGCGAGATGATTCTGGCCAGCAAAGGCCGCGTAGTCGTGGTCGGCATGGGCAAATCAGGGCACATCGGCAACAAGATCGCGGCCACCCTGGCCAGCACCGGCACCACGGCGTTTTTCGTGCACCCGGCCGAAGCCAGTCACGGCGACATGGGCATGATCACCCGCGACGACATCATCCTGGCCCTGTCGAACTCCGGTTCCACCAACGAAATCGTGACCCTGCTGCCGCTGATCAAACGCCTGGGCATCAAACTGATCAGCGTGACCGGCAACCCCGACTCACCGCTGGCCAAGGCCGCCGAGGTCAACCTCAACGTGCACGTCGAGCACGAAGCCTGCCCGCTGAACCTGGCGCCGACATCGTCGACCACCGCAGCGCTGGTCATGGGCGACGCCCTGGCCGTTGCGCTGCTGGAGGCCCGTGGCTTTACCGCTGAAGACTTCGCCTTTTCCCACCCTGGCGGCGCGCTGGGTCGACGCCTGCTGTTGAAAGTGGAAAACGTCATGCACGCCGGGCAGGAGCTGCCGCAAGTCCAGCGCGGCACCCTGCTCAAGGACGCGCTGATGGAAATGACCCGCAAGGGTCTGGGCATGACCGTGATCCTGGAAGCCGACGGCAAACTCGCCGGGATCTTCACCGACGGCGATTTGCGCCGCACCCTGGATCGCAGCATCGACATCCATAGCGCGACGATCGACCAGGTCATGACCGCTCACGGCAAGACCGCCCGCGCCGAGATGCTCGCGGCCGAGGCCCTGAAAATCATGGAAGACCATAAAATCAACGCGCTGGTCGTGGTCGATAGCGAAGACCGCCCGGTCGGCGCCTTGAACATGCACGATTTGCTGCGTGCGGGAGTAATGTAATGAGCACGGACCTGCTGCAACGCGGCAAACAGATCAAACTGGCGGTATTCGACGTCGACGGCGTCCTGACTGACGGACGCCTGTACTTCCTTGAAGACGGCAGCGAATTCAAGACATTCAATACTCTCGACGGCCAGGGCATCAAGATGTTGATGGCAGCGGGCGTGCAGACGGCTATCATCAGCGGCCGCAAGACCCCGGTGGTCGAGCGACGGGCGAAGAACCTCGGTATTCCCCACCTTTATCAGGGCCGTGAAGATAAACTGGTGGTGCTTGACGAGCTTCTCGCACAGCTCAATCTAAGCTATGAACAAGTCGCCTACCTCGGCGACGACCTGCCAGACCTGCCGGTGATCCGCCGCGTTGGCCTGGGCATGGCGGTGGCCAATGCCGCCAGCTTCGTGCGTGAACACGCCCACGGCATCACCCAGGCCCGTGGTGGCGAGGGTGCCGCTCGCGAATTCTGCGAATTGATCCTGCGCGCC
The DNA here is from genome assembly GCF_019946675.1 of Pseudomonas sp. BF-B-15. Taxonomy (NCBI): domain Bacteria; kingdom Pseudomonadati; phylum Pseudomonadota; class Gammaproteobacteria; order Pseudomonadales; family Pseudomonadaceae; genus Pseudomonas; species Pseudomonas sp. BF-B-15. The sequence continues at coordinate 9,151 of NZ_JAGYFZ010000099.1, read as the reverse complement.
CAGGGCCGCCTCGATGCGGCCAACGCCGCGTACCTGTGAGCCAACTATGCTGAGCAAGAAATTTCGCAACATCCTGATGTTCGGTTGCATCGCAGCGATATTTGCTGCGGTCGGCTACTGGAACATCAGCCCGGAGCGCTTCCTCGACAAGCCTGTGGCAAAGGTCGATGAAAGCGAAATCGACTACTACGCGATCAACGCGCACAGCGTCCAGTTCCTGCCGGATGGCAAACTGCAATACGAAATGACGTCCGACAAGGTTGAACACCTGAAGGCGACCGAAGTGACGCTGTTGACCAACCCGGACCTGAACCTGTTCCGCGGCACCCAGTTCCCTTGGCACGTCCAGAGCGAACACGGCGAGGTCAACCCGGACGGCACCCAGGTCGAACTGATCGACTCGGTGCGCATCACGCGTTTCGACGAGAAAAACCGCAAGACCCTGATTACTACCACCCGTATGACCGTGTTCCCGCAACAGCAATATGCGCAGACCGAGCAACCCGTTAGAATCGACGGCGCTGGCGGTGTATCGACTGGCAAGGGAATGAAAGCGTATTTGAAAGAAAGCAGGATACACCTGCTATCGAACGTAAGAGGACAGTATGAGGCTCGTTAAAACTCTCCCTATTTTGCTCGGTCTGAGCGCAGCACTGGGAAGCGTGAGCGCCTGGGCTCTGCCGAACGATCAACAGCAGCCGATCCGCATCCAGGCCGACGACGCCCAACTGGACGACAAGAACGGTATTGCTACCTATAAAGGTGACGTGATCATCACCCAAGGTTCGATGATCGTTAAAGGCAATACTGTGACCATGACCCGCACCCCTGCGGGCGACATCGACGTGGTGACTTCGGTGGGCAACCTTGCCTATTTCGAACAACTGCAAACGGCGGGCGACACCAAGCCGGTTCAGGGCTGGGGCGTCACCATCCAGTACCACGCCTCGCAAGACCGCGTCGTGCTGATCGATCGCGCCAAAGTTGTCGATAAAGACGGCAACGTCACCCAAGGCGAGAAAATCGTCTACGACACCAACAAAAAGCTTGCCAGCGCAGGCCGTGCCACGGGCACCAATGTGACCGAGTCGCGTCCGCGTATCGACATGGTTATCCAGCCGAAAAAGAAAACTGACGAGCAAAAGGCCCCGTAATGGCAACTCTGAAAGCTCAGCATTTGGCCAAGAGCTACAAGAGCCGTCAGGTCGTGCGCGACGTCAGCCTGTCCATCGACAGCGGTCAGATCGTCGGCCTGCTTGGCCCTAACGGCGCCGGTAAAACCACCTGTTTCTACATGATTGTCGGCCTGGTTCAGGCCGATCAGGGTCGCGTACTGATCGATGATCTGGACGTCAGCCACCAGCCGATGCACGGTCGTGCGAAGGCCGGTATCGGCTATCTTCCGCAAGAAGCGTCGATCTTCCGCAAACTCTCGGTCGCCGACAACATCATGGCGATCCTTGAGACCCGCAAGGAACTCGACAAGGCCGATCGCCGCAAGGAACTGGAAAGCCTGCTGCAGGAATTCCACATCAGCCACATCCGCGACAGCCTCGGCATGAGCCTGTCCGGTGGCGAGCGCCGCCGCGTGGAAATCGCCCGGGCACTGGCCACCAACCCGAAATTCATCCTCCTCGACGAACCGTTCGCCGGCGTGGACCCGATTTCGGTGGGCGACATCAAACAGATCATCTACCACCTCAAGGCCAAGGGCATTGGCGTGCTGATCACCGACCACAACGTCCGTGAGACGCTGGATATCTGCGAAACCGCCTACATCGTCAACGATGGCCAACTGATCGCCGAAGGTGATTCGGCCACCATCCTGGCCAACGACCTCGTGAAAGAAGTCTATCTGGGCCATGAGTTCCGCCTGTAAGCACTAAGGTGTCTGGCTGGCTGCCCGAGCGCTTGTCTCGATAAAAAATCAATACTTTTTTATTGTTACAGCGCTCTAGGCAAACGCTACGGTTTCGGGCATATAATTTGCTTATGTTTGGCGCTTCGGCGCCCTGTAGTGGATGGCGCATGTGCGCCGGCGAATAAGGTGTTTAGCCCCTGCCATGAAACCATCGCTAGTCTTGAGAATGGGCCAGCAGCTGACGATGACACCGCAGCTGCAACAGGCCATCCGCCTGCTCCAATTGTCGACCCTGGACCTGCAACAGGAAATCCAGGAGGCCCTGGAGTCCAATCCGATGCTCGAACGCCAGGAAGAAGGCGACGACTTCGATAACGCCGACCCCTTGGCCGACAAAGCCGAACAGCAACCCAACGCCGACGTTTCAGAACCCTCCTATCAGGAAACCGCCCCGACGGTGGACAACCTCGAGGAAGGTGACTGGAACGAGCGCATTCCCAACGAACTGCCCGTCGACACCGCCTGGGAAGACGTCTACCAGACCAGCGCCAGCAGCCTGCCGAGCAACGATGACGACGAGTGGGATTTCACCACCCGTACATCCGCCGGTGAGAGTCTGCAAAGCCACCTGTTGTGGCAACTGAACCTGGCGCCGATGTCCGACACCGATCGCCTGATCGCCGTGACCCTGATCGACTGCATCAACAATCAGGGTTACCTGGACGAAACCCTCGAGGAAATCCTAGAAGCCTTCGATCCGGAACTCGACATCGAACTGGACGAGATCGAAGCCGTCCTGCATCGCATCCAGCAATTCGAACCCGCCGGCATCGGCGCCCGCAACCTGGGTGAATGCCTGCTGCTGCAATTGCGCCAACTCCCTGCCAAGACACCTTGGCTGGCCGAGGCCAAGCGCCTGGTCACCGATTACATCGACCTGCTCGGCAGCCGCGACTACAGCCAGCTGATGCGCCGCATGAAGCTCAAGGAAGATGAACTGCGCCAGGTGATCGAACTGGTTCAGAGCCTCAACCCGCGCCCCGGCTCGCAGATCGAATCCAGCGAAGCCGAGTACGTCGTCCCCGACGTGATCGTGCGCAAGGACAACGAGCGCTGGCTGGTCGAGCTGAACCAGGAATCGGTGCCACGGCTGCGGGTCAACGCCCAATACGCCGGTTTTGTGCGCCGCGCCGACACCAGTGCCGACAACACCTTCATGCGCAATCAGTTGCAAGAGGCCCGCTGGTTCATCAAGAGCCTGCAAAGCCGCAACGAAACCCTGATGAAAGTTGCCACCCAGATCGTCGAGCATCAGCGTGGTTTTCTGGAATACGGCGACGAAGCGATGAAACCGCTGGTGCTGCATGACATCGCCGAAGCGGTGGGCATGCACGAGTCGACGATTTCCCGCGTAACCACACAAAAATTCATGCATACCCCCCGGGGCATATATGAGCTGAAATACTTTTTCTCCAGTCACGTCAGCACCTCCGAAGGCGGTGAATGCTCGTCCACGGCGATCCGCGCGATCATCAAAAAACTGGTTGCCGCGGAAAATCAGAAAAAGCCGTTGAGTGACAGCAAGATCGCTGGTTTACTGGAGGCACAAGGCATTCAGGTGGCTCGCCGCACCGTCGCCAAGTACCGCGAATCCCTCGGGATCGCGCCTTCGAGCGAACGCAAGCGGTTGATGTAGAGCCACGCCACAGCGTTCCAGTGGTAGATCATCTGGTCTACCGCTTTATGCACTGGCAACGAAGGAGAAGCTGTATGCAAGTCAACATCAGTGGACACCAACTGGAAGTGACCGAACCTCTTCGCACCTACATCGGCGAAAAACTCGAACGGTTAGAGAGGCATTTCGACAAGATCACCAACGTGCAGGTCACGATGACGGTCGAAAAGCTGAAGCAGAAAATCGAAGCCACGCTGCATATTCCCGGCAATGAAGTGGTCGCCAACGCGGAACATACCGATATGTACGCGGCGATCGACGCATTGACCGACAAGCTGGATAAACAACTCAAAAAGCATAAGGAAAAGACCCAGAGCCTCCTCCAGGGCGCGACCGGTCGTTAACACTCCCAACCCATGATCCGACTTGAAAGCATCCTGACCCCCGGCCGTTCCCTCGTGAACGTGCCGGGCGGCAGCAAAAAGAAAGCCCTCGAGCAAATTGCCAACCTGATCGCCCGGGAAGTGCCGGATCTGGAGATGCAAGATGTCTTCGAGGCGTTGATTGCCCGTGAAAAACTCGGCTCGACCGGTTTTGGCAACGGCATCGCTATCCCTCACTGCCGGCTGAAAGGTTGCACCTCGCCTATCAGCGCCTTGATGCACCTGGACGCCCCCATCGATTTCGACGCCATCGACGGTGCTCCGGTTGACCTGCTGTTCGTCTTGCTGGTCCCCGAAGCCGCTACCGATGCGCACCTTGAATTGCTCCGCCAGATCGCCAGCATGCTCGATCGCAAGGAAGTCCGCGATCGCCTGCGTAGCGCCCCGAGCAATGAAGCCTTGTATCAGGTTGTCCTGGACGAGCAAAACGGGCACTAATCATGCGCTTGATCATCGTCAGTGGCCGTTCCGGCTCAGGTAAAAGCACCGCGCTCGATGTTCTCGAGGACAACGGCTATTACTGCATCGACAACCTGCCCGCCGGGTTGTTGCCGGAACTGGCCGAACGCGCGCTGGTCCACACCGAACTGCCACAGCCGCTGGTTGCCGTCTCTATTGATGCGCGCAACCTGCCGAGCCACCTGAGCCGGTTTCCGGAACTGCTCGAAGAAGTTCGCAGCCGGCATATCCAGTGCGACGTCCTGTACCTGGACGCCGACGAAGAAACCTTGCTGAAGCGTTTTTCGGAAACTCGCCGTCGTCACCCGCTGAGCAGCGCCAACCGCTCGCTGGCCGAGGCGATCAACGACGAAACCAGCCTGCTCGGGCCGATTGCCGACCTCGCCGATCTCAAGGTCATCACCACCAACCTGAACCTGTACCAGCTGCGCGATACCATCAAGTTGCGCCTGCTGAACCAGCCGGAACCCGGTACTGCGTTTTTGGTGGAGTCGTTCGGATTCAAGCGCGGCATGCCGGTGGACGCCGATCTGGTGTTCGACGTGCGCTGCCTGCCGAACCCCTATTGGAAGCCCGAGCTACGCGATCAGTCCGGGCTTGATGAACCAGTTGCCACGTACCTGGCCGCCCAACCGGACGTCGAAGAGATGTTCCAGGACATTTCCACGTACCTGCTCAAATGGCTGCCGCGCTTTGCCGCCAGCAACCGCGCTTATGTCACCATTGCCATCGGCTGCACCGGCGGGCATCACCGCTCCGTCTATCTGACCGAACGTCTGGGTCAGGCCCTGCAAAAAACCCTGAAGAACGTCCAGGTCCGCCACCGCGACCTCAGCTAAAGGATTCACATCGCGATGCCTGCTCTGGAAATCGAAATCATCAACAAGCTGGGTCTGCATGCCCGTGCTTCCGCCAAATTCGTTGGTGTCGCCGGCGAGTTCAAAGACTGCACGATCAGAGTCGGACGAACGCCGGAATCAACGGTCGACGGCAAAAGCATCATGGCAATGATGATGCTCGCTGCGGGCAAAGGCACCAAAATCTATATCAGCACCGAAGGCGAAGACGAGCAAAGAGCGCTGAATGCGCTGACAGACTTGATCAACCGCTACTTCGACGAAGGCGAATAACGCCCGCCTAGGCGAGCGCTGTATCCATCACCATCATCAAACAAAACCCGATCAGCAGCCCAAGGCTGGCCAGCTTGTCGTGACCATGGCGTCGCGACTCGGGAATGACTTCGTGCGTGACCACCAGCAACATGGCCCCGGCCGCGAGCGCCAGGCCCAATGGCAACAGCAGTTCGGCCAGGCTCACCAGCCAGGCGCACAACAGTGCGAAGACCGGCTCGACCAAGCCTGATGCCGCCCCGATCAGGAACGCCTTGACCCGCGACATCCCTGCCCCGGCCAACACCAACGCAATGACCAATCCTTCCGGCACATCCTGCAAGGCGATGCCCATGGCCAGGCTGTCGGCGTCGGGCATGCCGCCACCCGCCGAGACACCGACCGCCATGCCTTCGGGAATGTTGTGGGCAATGATGGCAAACACGAACAACCAGATCCGTGGCGCAATGACCGGCCGCTCCAGCGTGCCGACGAGCATTTCCGGTGAAGCGCCGGAAACCTTTCGATCCACCAGATACAGCCCGAACGCGCCAAGCATGATGCCGAAACTGATCAGACCGCTGGCCGCCCAGGGTGTCAGCCCCAGGCTTTCAGCGGCGGCAATGCCTGGCACGATCAGCGAAAACGCCGTCGCCGCGAGCATCACCCCGGCACCGAAGCCGAGCAGCGTATCGCTGACCGCCTGGGGCATGCGTCGAATCACCAGCACCGGCACCGCGCCCAAGGCCGTGCCCAAGGCGCAAATGGCACCGCCCTGCAACGCACGCAGCAGTTTCGGCTCAAGGTCCAGCCACGCGAGCCCATGCGCAACCAACAGGCTCATGCCCGCCAGTAGTAACAGCGACCCAAACGCGTAACGAAACATTCGTCCACTTCCGATCGCCAGCGTTTCAGTGCCCATAGCCCGCCCAGGATTGTTTTTATAGAAGACTTAAACCAGTGCAGCCTGATAGCGCGCAGCGACTTCGGGCCAATTGATCACGTTGTAAAAAGCGTTGATGTATTCCGGCCGGCGGTTTTGATACTGCAGGTAATAGGCATGCTCCCAGACATCCAGCCCCAGAATCGGCGCATTGCCGTTCATCAAGGGACTGTCCTGGTTGCCGCTGCTTTCAACGACCAGCGTCTTTTGCGGCGTCACACTCAGCCAGGCCCAGCCACTGCCGAAACGGGTCAGCGCGGCTTTGGTGAAGGCCTCCTTGAAACGATCGAGGCCGCCCAACTGGTCTTCGATGGCCTTGGCCAGTTCACCGTCCGGCTGACCGCCGCCGTTGGGCACCATCACTTCCCAGAACAGCGAGTGGTTGGCGTGACCGCCGCCCTGATTGATCACCGCCGCGCGGAGCTTTTCCGGCAGTTGCTGGACTGCTGCCACCAGTTTTTCCACCGGCCACTCGGCGAACTCGGTGCCTTCGACAGCCGCGTTGAGGTTATTGATGTAAGTCTGGTGATGCTTGGTGTAGTGGATTTCCATGGTCTGCGCATCGATGTGCGGTTCCAGGGCATCGTAGGCGTACGGCAAGGCAGGTAAGCTAAAAGCCATTTCAGTGGACTCCATGATGTAGAGGCGCAGGGGGCGACGCGGCATCGACGTGCAGCAAACGATGAGTGCGCGGGTATTCGCCATGCTCGCTGATGAAATTCAGCAGTTCGACGTAGGTTTTGCTGCTCTGACGCAGTGCGGCTTCACGCAATGCGGGCGCCAGTCGCGGGTCCTGCATGGTCTTCAACAAGCGCTGGTGGATGGCGCACAGGTATTCGGCACTCTCCTCCGGCTGGTTCAGACGCAAATGCAGGTCCGCGAGGTTGTGATGGGAAATGACGCAGGCCGCCACCGCTTCGTCGGCATCCGCCCAGCGCTCGAACAACACCTGGGCCAGGGCCAATGCCTGCAAGTAAGCCTCGCGGGCATCGACGTATTCGCCCAGCATGAAACAACGGTTTGCCCTTTCGATCGTGCGTTTCCAGTGCTCCATGGTGAGCCTCCAAAGCGGTTGCGGTGATTACACGCCGCCTGCGGTGAGCTTTTCCGGATTGAGCAACTCTTCCAGTTGGCTGCGCGACAGTTCGGTGTGCTCCAGAGCGACATCGATCACCGGCCGGCCTTGCTGATAAGCCTTCTTGGCGATCTCCGCAGCTTTTTGGTAACCAATGATCGGGTTCAGTGCCGTGACCAGAATCGGGTTGCGCGACAGCGCTTCCTTGAGCCTGGCTTCGTTGACCTTGAAACTGGCGATAGCCTTTTCACCCAAGAGGTGGCTGGAGTTGGCCAGCAATTCGATGCTGCTCAACAGGTTCTGAGCGATGATCGGCAGCATCACGTTCAGCTCGAAATTGCCCGACTGACCGGCGATGGTGATCACCGTGTCATTGCCGATCACCTGAGCGGCGACCATCGCGGTGGCTTCCGGGATCACCGGGTTGACCTTGCCGGGCATGATCGACGAGCCCGGCTGCAAGGCTTCGAGTTCAATTTCACCAAGGCCGGCCAGCGGGCCGGAGTTCATCCAGCGCAGGTCGTTGGCGATTTTCATCAGCGAGACAGCGGTGGTTTTCAGCTGCCCGGAGACCGCAACGGCGGTGTCCTGAGAGCCGATCAGTGCAAACAGATCGGTGCCCGGCGTGAATTGCACCTGAGTCAACTTGCTCAACTGCTGGCTGAAAAGCCCGGCAAATTCAGGGTGCGCATTGATACCGGTGCCCACCGCCGTGCCACCCTGAGCCAGGGATTGCAGGCTCGGCAGCAGATCTTGCAGATGGCCGATGTTGGCTTTGAGCTGTTGCGCCCAACCGTTGAGCACCTGGCTCATGCGCACCGGCATCGCATCCATCAAGTGAGTGCGACCGGTTTTGACGTGGTGGTGAACCTCTTCAGCCTTTTGCTCGATCACCTGCACCAAGCGCACCAATGCCGGCAGCAATTGCTCATGCAATGCCAGCGCAGCGCTGACGTGGATGGTGGTCGGGATGATGTCGTTGCTGCTCTGCCCGCAATTGACGTGATCGTTGGGGTTCACCGGCTCGCCAAGCAGTCGGCTCGCCAGCGTGGCAATCACTTCGTTGGCGTTCATGTTGGAACTGGTGCCGGAACCGGTCTGGAAGATATCCACCGGGAAGTGCTGCATGAAGTCGTCCTTGAGCAAACCCAACGCCGCTTCGACGATGGCATTGCCCTGGGATTCGCTGATCTGCTTGAGTTCGACGTTGGCGCGGGCGGCGGCGGCCTTGGCCAGGATCAGCGCGCGAATGAACTGCACGGGCATCGGCTTGCCGCTGATCGGGAAGTTGTTCACCGCACGCTGGGTCTGTGCGCCGTAGAGGGCATCCACCGGGACCTGAAGCTCGCCCATGCTGTCGCGCTCAATACGTGTCTTGGTCATCAGAAAATCCTTGCACCAGTTCTATGAGAGGAATCGAAGGCTGCAACTCGCAGGTCGCCAGTTGCCAGGTGTAGCTTTGCCAGCGCTTGAGGCGGCACTTGCACAGAGAGAGGCGTTCGAGTTCGCGTAGCGGGCGCCATGCCTGGTCCAGGCAATAGGTTCGCCAGTGCCAGGGCAGCGCGACGTCGGCAGCGGTGTCGAGC
>NZ_JAGYFZ010000098.1:0-21778 GCF_019946675.1 Pseudomonas sp. BF-B-15 | reverse complement strand
AGACTCTTGCCCCCAATAACAGCGCCAAACGCGCACAAGACCGAACCAGGGAAACCCACATGAACCCATCCGACATTTTCGTTATCAGCGCCGTCCGTTCCGCCATCGGCAGCTTCGGCGGCTCGCTCAAGGACGTGCCACCGATTCAACTGGCCACCGACGTCTGCCGCGCCGCCATCGAACGCTCGGGGCTGGCGCCTGAGCACATCGGCCATGCGGTGATGGGCCATGTGATCCCGACCGAAGCCCGCGACGCCTACATCTCCCGGGCGGTGGCGATGAATGCCGGCCTGCCGAAAGAGACACCCGCCTTCAACGTCAACCGCCTCTGCGGTTCCGGTTTGCAGGCGATTGTCAGTGCCGCGCAAAGCCTGATGCTCGGTGATGCAGGCGCGGCGCTGGCCGGTGGCGTCGAATCCATGAGCCGTGGCGCGTATCTGCTGCCGCAAGCGCGTTGGGGCGCACGCATGGGCGACATGCAGGCCATCGACTACATGCTCGGCGTGCTGCAAGACCCGTTTGCCGGTTTCCACATGGGCATCACCGCGGAAAACATCGCCGAGCGTTATGGCATCACGCGTCAGGCCCAGGATGAACTGGCCATGCTCAGCCAGCAGCGCGCCGCGCGGGCAATCGCCGAAGGCCGCTTCAACAGTCAGATCGTGCCAATCGAAGTGGCATCGCGCAAAGGCACCGTGACCTTTGCAACCGACGAACACGTGCGCGCCGAGGTCAATGCCGAGCAACTGGCCAAGATGAAACCGGCCTTCAAAAAGGACGGCAGCGTCACCGCCGGCAACGCCTCGGGCCTGAATGACGGCGCCGGTGCGTTGATCATGGCCACCGGTGAAATGGTGCGCGCACAAGGCCTCAAACCAATGGCCCGGCTGGTCGGCTATGCCCACGCCGGTGTCGAGCCGGAACTGATGGGGCTCGGCCCGATTCCCGCCACTCGTCTGGTGCTCAAGCGTGCCGGCCTGACCGTCGCCGACCTGGATGTCATCGAGTCGAACGAGGCCTTCGCCGCGCAAGCCTGTGCCGTGGCGCAGGAACTGGGCTTCGACCCGGAGAAGGTCAACCCTAACGGTTCGGGCATCTCACTGGGCCATCCAGTGGGCGCCACCGGCGCGATCATCGCGACCAAGGCCATTCACGAACTGCACCGCGTCCAGGGCCGTTATGCACTGGCGACCATGTGCATCGGCGGCGGCCAGGGCATCGCCGTGCTGTTCGAACGCGTCTGATACGTCCACCCTGCCCCCGTTCAACGGGGGCAGCCGAACAAACTATTGCTCGAAGGTTTGACTGATGACCTAACCTCATAGGCTGAATGACTAACAACAGAGTCAGGCACTCCTATGCGTCATGCACTGAAAGCCATGATTTTCGTCGCTTTCACGCTTTTCGGGGCGGGCCCCGGAATGCTGTTGGCGGCAGACCCTGCGGACATTTCAATGCCCAGGGCGGTTGCCGCGCCCCCCAGCGTTTCCCCAAGCGACCTCCAGGCGTTGCAACTTCGGCTGGACGCCCTCAAACAACAGATCTCGCTGGTAGATAACTACAGCCAACTGGAGGCCCCGCAGGACCTCGTCCAGATGTTCATGCTGGATGTCGATCGCCTCTCGACCTCGCTGCTTCCCCTGCAGACTCAACTGCGTGCGCAACTCGGTGTACTGGGGCCTGTCCCGCGTGATGACGCCGCGGCCGAGCAGCCCGATATCACCGCGCAAAGGGTCGCGCTCACCGAGCAAAAAAACAAAGTCGACGCCACCCTGAAAACCCTGGCCACCCTGAAAACGAGTGCCACCGACCTCATCACCCAGATTGCCGGCATCCGTCGCAACATGCTGGAAAGCGAACTGACCCTGAGCACCCGAAGCGTCCTGAACCCAGAGTTCTGGTCACCGATCCTGAGCCCTTCGATGGATGATCGACAGCGCTTCGCATCGTTCCTCGGTCAGGCAAGTGAGGTCGTCAAACTGGCCTGGCAACCGGGCCAACGCCTCTACACCAGCGTACTGTTGCTGCTGGCCCTGCTTATCTGGACGCTGGGCCGCCGTCTCGCGGAACGAGGGCTGACGTGGCTTTGCATTCACCGGATGCCAGAAGGACGCCTGCGCCGCAGTTCCCTGGCGCTGGCTTCCGTATTGGCCACGGTGCTGACGGTCGGCCTGTCCCTGCAACTGCTGTTTTATGTCTTCACACGCCAGGCTCCGCTGACGCCGACACTGTCGACGTTTTCCCAGGAATTCGAAAAAGTCGCCTACACCTGCGTGCTGATCACCGCGTTGAGCCGCGCCCTGTTGTCCACGAAACACCCGTCGTGGCGGCTGCCGGCGCTTGCCGATCAGGTGGCGCTGTCACTCAAGCCTTATCCGCGGGTTCTGGCGGGCGTGCTGCTGGTTCTGGTGACGATGATCCAAATTACCAACGCAACCGGCATGAGCAGCGGCATCGTGATCGCCGGTCGAGGGGTCGTCGCACTGGTTGTTACGTGCGTTCTGGTGGATTTATTGTGGCGCACCGGCAAAGTCCGCAGAGCCGTCGTGGCGTCTGGCGAAGCCTATGAAGCCGGCAGGACGTTCGCGGGCGTGCTTTACACCCTCGCCAGTCTTGCGATGGTGATCTGCCTGGTTTCCCTCCTGACCGGTTACGTGTCCCTGGCAAGGTTCGTCACCTATGAACTGGTCTGGGGCTTTCTCATCCTCTCAGGTTTCTATTTGCTGATGCAGTGCTTCAAAGATGCCTGCGAATACTTTTTTTCAATCAAAAGCCCCAGCGGCAAGGCGCTCAAGCAGTTGCTCGGCATTGAAGACCGGCGCCTGGAGCAGATCTCGATCGTTCTTTCAGGGGTCGGGCGGGCCGGACTTTTGCTGCTGGCGCTGGTCACCCTGTTCGTCGGCGGGGTCGGCACGACGCTCGGGCAATTGCTTACCAACGTCTTTTCCATTCTCGGCGGCGCCGGGCTGCGCAAACTGAACATCATCCCCGGGCACTTGCTCAATGCCGCACTGGCCTTGCTGATCGGCATCTACCTGATTCGCACGCTGGGCCGCTGGCTGGACAAGGAGCTCCTGCCGAAAACCGAGATGGACCCTGGCATGCGCGCTTCGCTGACCACGCTGTTTGCCAACATCGGCTATGCGTTGGTCATTCTGCTGACGCTGTCATCGTTGGGCGTGCAGTGGACCAACCTGGCCTGGATCGTCAGCGCGTTGTCGGTGGGGATTGGTTTTGGCTTGCAGGAGATCGTCAAGAATTTCGTCTCAGGCCTGATCCTGCTGACCGAGCGCCCGGTGAAAGTCGGCGATCTGATCAGCATCAGCGGGGTCGAGGGCGACATCCGCCGGATCAACGTGCGGGCCACCGAAATCCAGCTCAGTGACCGCTCGATCGTCATCGTGCCCAACTCGCAGCTGATCTCGCAAAACCTGCGCAACGTAACCCTGGGCGGCAGCGCCCAAGGGGTGGCGTCACTCGAACTGACCTTCCCCCTGGACATCGACCCCGAACAGGTGAAAGACCTGCTCTACAACACCTACCGCGAGCACGAGACCATTCTCGACAAACCGGCGCCGATGGTGCGCTTCAGCAAACTGACCCCCGAGGGCATCACGCTGACGGTCACTGGCTATGTCGGCAGCCCGAGAATCGTCGGCGTGACCAAGAGCGACCTGCTGTTTGAAATTCTCAAGCGCCTGAGTGACGCCGGTATCGAGCTGGCGAAGCCGGCACCCACGGTGTGAATCAGTGGGCGATGCACACTGATTTCAGCTCGGTGTAGGCCTCGATCACCGCACGACCGAACTCGCGGCCCATGCCGGACTGCTTGACGCCACCAAACGGCATGGCCGGGTCGAGCAGCACGTGGGCGTTGACCCACACGGTGCCGGCCTCGATGCGCGGCACCAGGTTCATCGCTTTGCCGAGGTCATTGGTCCACAGGCTCGCGGCCAGGCCGTAGCGATTGTCGTTGGCCAGGGCGATCACGGCGTCTTCATCGTCAAACGGCATCACCCCCAGTACTGGGCCGAACACCTCTTCGCGGGCCACCGCCATGCTGTGATCGATGTCGGCCAGAATGGTCGGCTGCACATAGAAGCCCTCGCCTTCCACCAACTCGCCCCCGGACACTACTCGTGCTCCTTCGCGACGCGCCAGCTCGATGTGCTTGAGCACGCTTTGCTGCTGCTTGCGTGAGACCAGCGGGTTGATCGCCGCTTCGCCGTTCATGCCTGCGCCGATGGGCATCGCCGATACGGCGGCGGCGAGTGCTTCAACGAATTGATCGTGGATCGAGCGATGCACGTAGAAGCGCGAAGCCGCGGCACACACCTGGCCGTTGTTCAGCAGACCGCCGAGGATTGCGCCCTGCACGGCTTTTTCGATGTCGGCATCGGCCAGCACGATCATCGGGTTTTTGCCGCCCAGCTCCAGCGAGAACCGCGTCATGTTTTCCATGCACGCTACGCCGACGCTTTTGCCCACCGCCGTGGAACCGGTGAAGGACACTTTGCTCACCAGCGGATGCGCCGTCAGCACACCGCCGACATTGGCGCCGCCACCGGTGACGACGTTGAACACGCCCGCCGGAATCCCCGCTTCCAGCGCCAGTTCAGCCAGACGCATGGCGGTCAGCGGCGTTTCCATCGCCGGTTTGATGATCACCGTGCAACCGGTGGCCAGGGCTGGCATCAGCTTCCACGCAGCGATCAGCAACGGGAAATTCCACGGCACGATCCCGACCACCACGCCCACCGGTTCACGCTTGGTGAACGCGGTGAATTTCGCCCCCGGCGGCAGCGGAATCGACACGTCAAAGGTCTGCCCTTCGATCTTGGTCGCCCAGCCGGACATGTAGCGCATGAACTCCACGGTGGCGTTCAGGTCCAGTGCGCGCGCCATGTTGATCGACTTGCCCTGGCTCAGGGTTTCCAGCTGCGCCAGCTCTTCGGCATGCGCTTCTACCAGCGCAGTGAAGTTCAGCAGGATGCGTTCGCGGTCCGCCGGGCGCAGGCCCGACCACACGCCGGACTTGAAGGCTTTATGCGACGACTGCACGGCTTGCTCGACCACATCCAGCGGCGCGTCGAGGGTTTCGCACAGGGTTTTTCCGGTGGCCGGGTTGACCACGGCAATACGCGGCCCTTCGGCGAACACCCATTGGCCATCGATAAAGCAGCCGTGGCGGCGGTCAAGGAATGCAGCAACCTGCGGCAGGATTTCAACGTTGCTCATAAATCACCTTTGGTTCAGACGTGTTGTTCAGCCGGATAACGGGCTGATTACTGTTGTTCTTTGAGGAAACACACGACCGCCTGGCGATCGTCCGCGGAGGCCAGGCCCATGTAGGGCATGTAGGTCCCCGGCACGAAGGCCTGGGGTTGGGTGATCAGTTGCGCGATGTTCTCGGCCTGCCAGTTGATGTCTTTGCTGCGCATGGCCTGGGAATAGTTGAAGCCTTCCAGCGAGCCGGATTTGCGCCCGACCACACCCGCCAGGTTCGGCCCCATCATTCCCGTCATGCCCTTGGTCACCGAATGGCAGACCGCGCATTCATTGGCGAAGACCTGGGCGCCATGCCCCTGGTCGGGCGCGCAGTCAGCGGCCAGCGCGGTGTGCGCGAGGGTGAGTGAGAGCAGACCGATGAGGGGCAATCGCAGCGAGGTGAACATAGGAAAACGACCTTGAAAATCCGCGCTCATCCATTGAGCGGCAACACGGGAGCGCCGACGCAGCGGTGCATCGACAGGGTTGAGAGGGATTGTCGATGGTCAGTGATGCGCAGGTTTTGCCCTGCGTGCCAGTCGTATTGGCGAGGCTGCCAAACCGGGCATTTTGGCAAGCACAGCCAACTCTTTGGCAACCACACAAAAGGCCGGAAAAGTTCCGCGCCTTAGTATCGAAAAAGACCGCAAACCTGCGCTCAAGAACAAGAACGGATGCCACACATGCTCAAGTCCCCCTTGCTGCGTCTCTCTACACTTGCCCTGATGATCAGCGCCGGCCATGCCGGCGCGTACGAACTCTACGCCGATGACGACAGTCACCTGAACGCCACGCTGGAAGCGGTCTTCGGCATCTTCCACAGCCAGGAAAACTACGCGCTGTCCGGCCGCCTCGACCCGGGTTCTTCGTCGTGGCGCGAGGGCTACATCAAATATGGCCTGAGCTTCGACAAGGGCCTGGCCGGTGTCGGCACCGCGTATGGCGCGGCGAACCTGCTCAGCTCCGGCACCTGGGGCGACGGCGATGCCGCAGGCTTCAGCGACGGTTCGGAACGCACCACCAAATTCGAAGACGCCTACCTCGGCTGGCGTTCAGGCAAGCTGTTCGACGTGCTCGGCGAGGACGGCGTCGACCTGTCCTTCGGTCGCCAGAACATCGTGGTCGGTGATGGTTTCCTGATTAATGGCGACGCGCTCAACTTGGGCAAAGGTCTGGCCGACGGTGAGTTCAACCGCGGAGGTGCGTACTGGCTGGCGGCGCGCAAAGCCTTCGACGAGACTGCCGTACTGCGCCTGGGAGGCAAGGAAGGCTGGCGTGGCGACCTGATGTGGTTGAAATCCGATAACCGCGCACAAGCGAAAACCGAAATGTACGTCGGCACGCTTGAGCATGTCGCCGAAGCAGGCACGGTCGGCTTGACCTACATCGACACCACCGATGTCGACGAAGAATTCGCCTCCCCTTCGCAGCTTGAACGCGACGGCATGAAAACCTACAGCCTGCGCGCAGCCGGCAATGCCGGGGTGAAAAACCTGTTCCTCTCCGGCGAATACGCCAAGCAGGACAAACCCCACACCAGCACCGAAGACGCCTGGTACCTGGAAGCCGGCTGGACCTTCGCCGACGTGGCCTGGACGCCAAATGCCAGCTACCGCTACAGCCGTTTCTCGGAAGGTTATGACACGCTGTTCTATGGATTCAGCCGTGGCTTCGGCACCTGGTTCCAGGGTGAAGTCGCCGGTAACTACGCCGGCCCGTTCAACACCAACTCGCGTATCCAGCAGGTCAAGTTCACCGTCTCGCCGCTGGAGAACCTGACGGTCGGTGCGATGTATTTCAACTTCGACACCATCGACCGCAACCTCGGCAATACCGATGGCCACGAAGTCGATCTGTATGCCGAATGGCACGTCAACGAACACCTGACGGTGATGCCGCTGATCGGCCTCTATCAGCCGGACAAGAGCGCCGACGAAGGTGGCACGCAGCTGGGCAGCAACGACAAGAACCTCTACAGCCAGGTGATTTTCGCCACCACGTTCTAAGCCCCCTACGCAATCCCTGTGGGAGCGAGCCCGCTCGCGATGGAGGTCAACGATGACGCTTGCTGCCTGAATGAACGCGTCGCCCAGACATTTTTCGCGAGCGGGCTCGCTCCTACAGGGGACCGTGTCATGCCTCAAGGAAAAAGGCCTTTCCAATGCACAAAAAATTCCTGACGATTCAGAGCAAGATCGCCCTGCTCGCCGGCCTCTGCCTGCTGCTGGTGGTGGGTTTGCTGATGGGGTTGTCGCTGTATCAAACCCATCGGAGCAGCCAGCAAGTGGCCGAGGCCAGCAGCGAAATGCTCGCCAACGCCGCCAAGGAACACATGCAGGCGCTGGGCAAAGTGCAAGCGATGCAGGTGCAACGCACCTTCATGCAGACGCACGAATATGGCCAAGGGTTGTCGCGCTATCTGCTCTACCTGAGGCAGTTGCAACATCAGGGCAACCTTACCCGTCCACAACTGCGCCAGGAGCTGAGCACCCAGCTACACCAGGCCCTGATCGACAAGCCCGACCTGCTCGGGCTTTATGTCATTTTCGAACCCGATGCCCTGGACGGCGCCGACGCTGGTTTCGTCGATCAGGCGGCCATGGGCAGCAACGAAACCGGGCGCTTTTCGCTGTATTGGGTGCAAAGCAAACCCGGCGAACTGCAAGCGGTGATCGGCGACGAAGCGCTGCTCGCCAACACCTCGCCCGGCCCCAGCGGCGCGCCCTACAACGCCTTCTACACCTGTGCCCGCGACACCCGCAAAGCCTGCGTTCTGGAGCCGTATTTCGACGAGGCCTCCGGCAGCCGCAAACTGGTGACCAGCATCGCCTTCCCGCTGATGGACAACGGCAAGGTCATCGCCGTGGTCGGCCTCGACATCAACCTCGCCGCCCTGCAACAGAACAGCGAAGCCAGCGCGCTCCAACTGTTCGACGGCAACGGGCAGATCAGCATCGTCAGCCCGCGCGGGGTGATTTCCGCCAACAGCCAGGACCTCAGTCGCCTCGGGCAACCGCTGGACAACGCCGAGGTGATGGACACCTTGCGTCAGGGCCAGCCGAAAGTGTTCGTCGATCAACAGCAGATCAAAGTGCTTGAGCCGCTGGCACCGATTGCCGGTGCGGCGCAGTGGGGTGTATTGGTCGGCGTGCCGCAGAACGTGCTGCTCGCCCCGGTCACCACGCTGCAACAGGAACTCGATGCGCAAGCCGTGCGAAGCACCGCGCTTGAGCTGTTGCTGGGCGGCGGCTCGGCGCTGCTTGGCCTGGTGTTGATCTGGTACGCGGCGTATCGCATCACCCGGCCGCTGCAACTGCTGACGCGGGTCATGGAGGATATTTCCCGGGGCGAAGGCGATCTGACCCGGCGCCTGGCCGTGCAATCACGGGATGAAATAGGCCAACTGGCGACGGCGTTCAACCGCTTTGTCGAACGCATCCACCATTCCATTCGCGAGGTGTCTTCGGCGGCGCTCGGCGTCAACGAAGGCGCCAAGCGTGTGCTGTTGGCGTCCAACGCATCGCTGAGCAACTTCGATGAACAATCGACCCGCACCAACAGCGTCGCCGCCGCGATCAACGAACTGGGCGCCGCCGCCCAGGAAATTGCGAACAACGCCTCCGACGCCTCGCAGCAAGCCTCCGCCGCGCGCCAACAGGCCGAAGACGGGCGTCAGGTGGTCGAGCGCACGATTGAGGTGATGAACGAACTGTCCGGCAAAATCAGCGCGTCGTGCGTCAACATCGAAGCGCTGAACAGCAAAACCGTGAACATCGGGCAAATCCTCGAAGTGATCAAAGGCATCTCCCAGCAGACCAACCTCCTCGCCCTCAACGCCGCCATCGAAGCGGCACGGGCGGGTGAAGCGGGCCGCGGCTTTGCCGTGGTCGCCGACGAAGTGCGCAGCCTGGCCGGGCGCACACAGACCTCAGCGGCAGAGATTCAGCAGATGATTGAAGCACTGCAAATCGGTGCGCGTGAGTCGGTGACAACCATGACCGAGAGCCAGCAGCACAGCGAGGAAAGCGTCAGCATCGCCAACCTCGCCGGCACGCGGCTGGGCAGCGTGACGCAACGCATTGGCGAGATCGACAACGTCAACCAATCGGTCGCCGCAGCCACTGAAGAACAAACCTCGGTGGTCGAGGCGTTGAACGTGGACATCACCGAGATCAACACGCTGAACCAGCAAGGAGTGGAGAACCTGCAATCGACGTTGCAGGCATGTACCGAGCTGGAACGCGAGGCTGGGCGGCTGAATCAGTTGGTCGGGAGTTTTCGGATCTGAAGGCAGCGGTGCCTGATCTACCGCTATCGCGAGCAAACGGAACGCCGCCCGGCTGCTCCTACAGTGACCGCGTCCGTCCGGGCACCCCGGTCACCTGTAGGAGCGAGGCTTGCCCGCGATGAACGATAACGCGGTGTTTCAGCAAGCCGCCACAGCATGCTCAATCCGATGAAACAACCGGTTGAAATACACCAGGCTATCGCCCTCCCCACGCACACCTACCTTCGACAATTCCACAAACATCACCGAATGCGACCCTACTTCCTTGCACTCGCTGATCCGCCCTTCCAGCTGCACCAGTGCATCACGCAGGACCGGCACGCCCGTGTCGCCGCCGTCCCACAAGTCCCAGGTAAACCGCTCGGCCATCGGCACCTGGGTCATGCCGGCGAAGTGTCGGGCCAGTTCTTCCTGTTCGCCGCACAGCACGTTGACGCATAGCCGGCCGTTGGTGCGGAACACATCGTGGGTGGCGCTGTTGCGGTTGACGCACACCAGCACGGTCGGTGGCGAATCCGTCACCGAGCACACGGCGCTGGCGGTGATGCCGCAGCGACCGCCGGGGCCGTTGGTGGTGATGATGTTCACCGCCGCCGGCAGTTGCGCCATGGCGTTGCGAAAGTCGATTTGCTGCTGGCTCAGGTTGGCCATGTCGGTGCCCCTTCCTTCAGGAGGACCGCGCGTTCGCGGCCCGTGGGTGATGGAACAAGACTAAAGCCCGACGTGGCGCGCAACCATTCTGACGATCCCCATGCCGAGGTAGGCTTTCCGCTAGTCGACTAGGTGGTTTCTTTATCGTCAGGGCCCGTCGCAGTGGGTATTCTGCTAAAAGGCGCCAACATAGGTGTCGACGTCCGCCGCAGCGTGCACGCGTGCGAAAACAATAATTAGAAAATCTCGTGGCAACCCCTGATGGAAACCCGCAAACCGATTGTTTATATCGTTGATGACGACAAAGACCTGCGCACTTCGCTGGCCTGGTTGTTGGAGTCGGTCAGCGTCCAGGCGCAATGCTTTGCCGGCGCTGAAGAGTTCCTGAGCCAGTACGACCCCAAGCAACCGGCGTGCCTGGTGCTGGACGTGCGCATGCCGGAAACCAGCGGCTTTCAGCTGCAGGAAATCCTCAACCAGCGTGGCAGCACCCTGCCGACGATCTTCGTGTCCGCCCATGGCGACATTCCGATGTCGGTGACCGCGATGAAGAACGGTGCGCTGGATTTCGTCGAGAAACCCTACAACCCGCAGCAGATGATCGACCGCATACAAGCGGCGCTGAAGACCGCCGTGCATGCCCAGGCCGATCAGCAGCAACGCCAGCACCTGCAAGGCAAACTCGCCCTGCTGACCAGCCGTGAACGGGAAGTGTTGATGCTGGTGATCGATGGCAAGGCCAGCAAGGTCATCGCCCGGGAGCTGAACATCAGCGTGAAAACCGTTGATGTGCACCGGACCAAGATCAAGGAAAAGATGGGCGTGACCAGCATTGCCATGCTGGTGCGCGAAGTGCTGCATTTGCCGGTGGATGAGCCGTCTCGGCATTGAGGGACCTGCGGCGATCATGAGGCCGCCATCGCCGGCAAGCCGGCTCCTACATTGGATCTCCAGCGAACTCAAGGTATGTGAACGGCGAAGATCTACTGTAGGAGCCGGCTTGCCGGCGAAGGGGCCGGCACATTCAACATCAATGGCGCCTGACACTCCGCCATCGCCAGCAAGCCGGCTCCTACAGGGATCCGCAGCGAACACAAGGTATGTGCACGGCGAAGATCTACTGTAGGAGCCGGCTTGCTGGCGATGGGGTCGGCACATGCAACATCAATGGCGCCTGACACTCCGCGATCGCCGGCAAGCCGGCTCCTACAGGGGTCTGCAGCGAACTCAAGGTATGTGCACGGCGAAGATCTACTGTAGGAGCCGGCTTGCTGGCGAAGGGGCCGGCACATTCAACATCAATGGCGCCTGACACTCCGCCATCGCCGGCAAGCCGGCTCCTACAGGAGTCTGCAGCGAACTCAAGGTATGTGCACGACGAAGATCTACTGTAGGAGCCGGCTTGCCGGCGATGAGGCCGGCACATGCAACATAGATGGCGTCTGATGCACCGCCATCGCCAGCAAGCCGGCTCCTACAGGGATCCGCAGCGAACACGAGGTATGTGCACGGCGAAGATCTACTGTAGGAGCCGGCTTGCTGGCGAAGGGGCCGGCACATGCAACATCAATAGCGCCTGACACTCCGCGATCGCCAGCAAGCCGGCTCCTACAGGGGTCTGCAGCGAACTCAAGGTATGTGCACGGCGAAGATCTACTGTAGGAGCCGGCTTGCTGGCGATGAGGCCGGCACATTCAACATTGATGGCGTCTGATGCCCCGCCATCGCCAGCAAGCCGGCTCCTGCAGGAGATATCAGTTGTGGCTGTAGCGCTTGCGATAAGCACCCGGCGAGACGCCGAAGCGGGATTTGAACGCCGAGGAGAAGTAGCTGGAATCAGAGAATCCCCATGCGTAACACAGCGCCGAGAGCTTCTGCTCGTCAGGTGAGCGGCGCAGGTTTTCCGCGCAGAAATCCAGGCGCCGGTGCTTGATGTATTGCGCCACCACCAGGCCGCGCTTGGAGAACATCCGGTACAACCCGCGCACCGAAATCCCTACCTCACGGGCAATCAGCTCGGGGCACAGGTCTTCGGCGCTGATGTGTTCGTCGATGTAGGCGATGATCTTGCGAAACTGCCGCTCGTGGGCATCTGCGCCGCTGTCGCGGGCACTGATCCCGGGCAACAACAGGCTGACCAACGCATCCAGTACCGCTTCGCTTTCCTGCATGTCCAGGCCTTCCTGCTGCCGGGTATCCAGCACCAAGCGGTTGGCCATCGCCGCCAATGGTGTACCGGCCGCGATGCGTGTGGCGCAGTTGACTGCATTGAAATGCGAACCGCGCTCGACCACCTGACGCGGCAGGATCAGCGACAACTGTCGGGAATCCTCGTTGTAGGTCATGTCACTCGGGCGGCAGGCGTCGATCAGGGCGATGTCGCCCGTGCCCAGTTGAGCGCGGTTGTCGCCCTGCTCCAGCCGGGAACTGCCACGCATCTGGAACACCGCGTAATAGTGGCCGTCGCTGCTGACGCTGACGTCCTTGCTGGTGCGATACAGGTGCACGTGCGCCATGTCGACGACACTGAGGTTGATCGCACCGCTGCGATATTCCGCCAGCTCACCGTAGAAATCCGTATCCAGGGCGCGGGCATCGAAACGCCCGCAGGCCTGGTTGACCTGGCTCAGCCAGCTTTCGAACGCCTCGTTGCGAACCGCCGAAGAAGTCATCATCACTGCAAAGCCTCACGCATTTTATTGTTATTTTTCGACCGCTTCGTCGAGCGGTTCGGCAAATGTTACTGACCTTGGCTGTCTCCTCCTTCGACGGCCGCCGGGCCCTATTCAACAGGCTCCGGCGCTGGCTTGCCAGCCTTCCCTTGCGTTAGATGTCCAATACCAGACGGGCGGAAACGGCGCGGGAAACGCAGGCGCAAATCTGTTTGTTGGACGCCTTTTCCTTGTTCGACAAACAGTTGTCGCGGTGCTCCGGCACACCGTCCAGCACCTCGACGATGCAGGTGCCGCAGATGCCTTCGCGGCATTCAGTGTCGATGTCACAACCGTGAGCCTGCAACACATCGACCAGACTCGCGTTGGCCGGCACCTGAAGCACCACGCCGGAACTGGCCAGCTCCACTTCAAAACCGCCACTCGGACCGGCATTCGCTGCGGGATCGGCCTGGAAGTGCTCAAGGTGGATCGCATCGTCGCAGCGGCTGCGCGCCGCCACTTCCACCACTTTGTTCATGAACGGTGCCGGGCCGCAGGTGTACACGTGTGCGGTACTGCCAGCGTGGTCAAGGCACTCACTCAACGTGGCATCCATGTCACCCGGCTCGATGCCGTAGTGGAACTGCACATGCCCGGCGAACGTACTCGCCAACAACTCGGCGAACGCGGCGTATTGCGGCGAACGGGCGAAATAATGCAGGCGCCACGGCTGGCCGTTTTCGCTCAGCCGATAAGCCATGCTCAGCAGCGGCGTGACGCCGATACCGGCCGCGCACAGCACATGTTCGCTGGCCGTCGGGTCGAGGCGGAACAGGTTGCGCGGCGCGCCCATTTCCAGCTCCATGCCCTCTTCCACCTCGTGCAGCGCCGCTGAACCGCCACGGGACTGCGCTTCTTTTTTTACCGCTACCAGATACGCGCGGCGATCCTGGGGCGGACTGCACAGCGAATATTGACGGGTCACCCCGGTCGGCCCGGTCAGGTCGACGTGGGCACCCGGTTCATAGGCGTCGAGCGGCTGGCCGTCACTGCGCACGAGGCGAAAGGAACGGATATCCAGCGCTTCGTCGACGATCCTTTCGATCTTCACCTTCATCATTGCATCACCTGAAATACGGTTGATTTTTGGGACGTTTGTTAGGCCCCCTGTAGGAGCTATGGCGGTCTTGAGATTTGCATCGCCAATGTGGACGCCATCGCCGGCAAGCCGGCTCCTACAAGGGATTGTTCCGGTCTTGAGATTTGCATCGCCAACGTGGACGCCATCGCCGGCAAGCCGGCTCCTACAGGGTTGTGTGTGAAGCCTTGCTTAGCGCATGAACAGGCCGCCGTTGATGTCCCAGCACGCGCCGGTTACGGAGGCGGCGTGGTCGGCAATCAGCAGCAACACGCTGTCGGCGATGTATCCGGGATCACCGAGGGTGCCCGCCGGGATCATTTTCAGGATCTGTTCCAGACGCTCCGGGGCCACGGTTTCGCGCACCACCGGCAAGTCCAGCGGCCCCGGCGAAATGCTGTTGACCGTCACGCCTTGCGGAGCCAGTTCACGGGCGAAGACTTTGGTCAGCGTCGCCACGCCGCCCTTGGCCGCTGCGTAATGCGCGCCGGTGGCGGTGCCGCCGTTTTGCCCGGCGAGCGAGGCGATGTTGACGATGCGGCCAAAACCACGCTCGGCAAAGTGCGCGCCGAACACCTGGCACGCGACAAAAGTGCCGCGCAGGTTGATCGCCATCGACTCGTCGAACTCCTCCGGGGTGATGTCCATCAACGCGGCGACTTTCGACACGCCGGCGTTGTTCACCAGGATGTCGCAGCCGCCCCAATGCTCGACCAGCACGTCGCGGGCATGCTGGAAGTCAGCCTTGCTGCGCACATCCAGCTCAATGGCGACAGCACTGGCACCGCTGGCATCCAGCTCGGCAGCCAATCGCCGCACGCCCTCGAGACGCACGTCCGCCAGGGCGACGCGATAACCCGCCCCGTGCAGACGGCGGGCGATGCACTCGCCCAGTCCGCGCGAGGCACCTGTTACAAGGGCTACTCGACTCATGATGTTGCCCTCACAGAAGGAAGCCGAGCGCGCTCAGGCTGTCGGTGGAGTTGATCAGGCGCACCACTTTGCGCTCCAGCGACGGCACACCGTCGGTGAAACGGATGCGGTGGTTCAGGTCGGCCACGAACGGCGTGTGCACGCCGCGCTTGTAGGCGTACAGCAACTGCGCCGAGTTGACTTCGACGATGTCGCCAGCGGCTTCGACCAGGCGGAAACGCGAGATCGTGCGGATGGTTTTCGCCGCGTCCACCGCCGACGGTGAATAGCCGGCAGTCAGGCGTTCGATGCGCAAGTCACGCATGCGCGCATCGTCGTAGGCGTAGTTGAGGTTCGCTTCGAAGTCCTCGGTGTCCGGGTCGATCGGCACGATGTACTTGCCGCTGTCGCTCCACAAGGTCGCCCACTCGGCGTAGTTCTTGTGGTCGAGCAATTCGGCTTCGCGCCAGATGAATTCGATGGCCTGGGCCAACGGGCCGGAAAAACCGTTCAGGGTGTCGTGATTGCTCATTGGCTCATCATCCTTTTCCACATGTCGTAGGCACCGCGCATGCCGCCTTCGTCGGTGGCGTGGCTGACTTTGTCGCCGTTCTCGGCAGTGATTTCGCGATTGAGGCCACGGTTGACCAGGATCGGCGCATCGACGCCGGCGTACGAACCGCGCTGCACACGGTCCCAGGCCTCGGCATCGTCCGGGCTGCCGAAACCGAACGGGCCCTGGAAGTGTTCGTGAATGCGCATGCGTTCGCGGTTGGCGATTTCCGGGCCGCCGTCCATGCCGAGGGCAACGTGGCGGATCTCGGTTTCGGTCACAGACACCGGGCGCAGCACGCGGAAGAACGACATCGACATCGCGACGTTAGGGAACAGGTTCAGGTTGAAACCGGCGCCGTGCAGCGAGCGCACGATGCGACGGACTTGCGCAGGCTCCATGGTTTTTGACAGCTCTTCAGTGACGTGAGCGAAGCGCTCCTGCAACTGTTCGGTGCCGTCGTCATGGTCCAGATCGACATGCTCCGGCACCATCACCATCACGCTGTGGCCGTTGCCCAGCGAATGGGTGACCGCTTGTTCGTCGGTCATGAACGAGAGCATTTCCGAGGTTTCCTCATCCACCGACGACATGAACGACTTGTGCACGATCGGGAAGTGATAACCGTCGGTGGTGTTTTCCAGCTGGATCTTCCAGTTGCCCTTGAAGCTGAACTTGTGTTCGCCCTGGGTCTTGATCGGGAAACCGGCGCCCTGCTTCATGAACAGGTCCATCCAGTGTTTGGCGCCGCCGAGGAAGTCTTCCAGCGGCTCGATCTCGTCGTTGTAGCTGGCGAAAACCATGCCGGCGTAGCTTTCCACGCGCAGGCTGGTCAGCGGCAATTCGGACTTTTCCAGAATGCCTTCGTAGCCGTCCGGATACGGCAGCGCACGGAGCTTGCCGTCCAGACCGTACGACCAGCTGTGATACGGGCAGGTGAAGCCGGTGGCGTTGCCCTTGTGTTTTTCACACACCGTGGCGCCACGGTGCCGGCAGCGGTTTTCCAGGACGTTGATGTTGCCCTTCTTGTCGCGCACCACAATCACCGGGCGACGGCCGATGGTCGCGGTCTTGAAGTCGCCGCTGTTGCGCACTTCGCTTTCGTGGGCAACCCACACCCAGGTGCGGTAGAAAATCTTTTCCAGCTCGGCTTCGAACAGCGCCGGGTCGTTATACAGCGAGACGTCTACGCGGTCGTGGCTGACCAGTTCGTCCGGGCTTTTCGATGATGCGATCAGCCGGTATTCATGAGTGCTCATGCGGTTCTCCTCATGGCTTTTTATGATTTCTTGTTAGGGGTCGACCGTTCGCCGGCCATGCTCTGTTGCAGTTGCGCACCGAAGGCGCAGACCAGCTCGTCCTGACCTTTACGACCGACAATCTGCAGGCCGACTTTCAGTCCGCTGCCCTCCAGTTCGACCGGCACCGTCAGCGCCGGATGGCCGCTGAGGTTGAACGGCCGCACCAACGGGGTCATGCCGGCCACCGCTTTGCTGGCGCTGCGGGCTTCGATCAGCGTCGGTGGCAGGCTCGGCATCGTCGGCAACAGCAGCACCGCGAATTCTTCCAGCGCGGCGTCCACTTGCTGGCTGAAACGCGCACGGACTTTCTCCGCTTGCGCCAGGTCCGCCGCGCTGGTGCGACTCGCGGCCAGCAGGCGTTGCTCAACGTCCGCGCCGATCAGGCCTTTACCCGTGAGGTGGCCGAACGCGGCCCAGTTTTCGAAATTGATCACGGTGAGGCCGGCGGCGAACGCGGCTTCGAAATCGCTCAGGTGCAGCTGGCTGCGACGCCAGCCTGCGCGGTCGGCGGCGGCACCGAGGCTTGCTTGAAGATGCGGGTCACAGTCGACTTCAAGAAAACCCACCGACGCGTTGCCAGAGGGCAAACCCTGCACCTGGAAGCCTGGGCAAATCACTTGCATTGCCGCGATCAGATCCGCCATGTCGGCGGCAAACGGCCCGACGCAATCGAGGCTGGAAGCCGCTGGATGCGCACCGACCCGACTGACTCGCCCATAAGTCGGTTTCAACCCGGCAATGCCGCAGCACGCCGCCGGTACGCGAACCGAGCCGCCGGTGTCAGTGCCGATGGCGATGTCCGCCAGACCGGCGGCGACCGCTGCGGCCGAACCACTGGAAGAGCCGCCTGGCACGCGGTCCGGTGCTTGCGGGTTGATCGGCGTGCCGGTCAAGTCGTTGATCCCGGTCACGCCAAACGCCAACTCGTGCATATTGGTTTTGCCAACGATTTGCCAGCCTGCGTCGAGGATCGCGTCCACCACGTCGGCGTTGCGCAGCGCCGGTTCAGCCTCGGCAAACGCACGACTGCCCGAGCGCGTCGGATGGCCGGCGATGTCGATCGAGTCCTTGATCGCGACCCGCTTGCCGTCGCCACCGAGTAAAAATTCGCTGATAAACGTGCTCATGCGCCCGACTCCGAGGTGAAGAGGTCCGTGTTGAACAAGCGTTGCGTGCGGAAATGCGCAATCAGCCAGACACCCTCGACACAGCGAAAATCGATGTTCAAGCGCGTGCCGAACAACTCGCTGCGCCCATCGGCGTAGGTGGACACCTGCTGCATGATCCACTGCCCCTGCGCGCTGCTGCCGTCGACCAGGATCGACTCGCTGGTGAGGTAATGCAGGTTCAGGTGAAAGTGCTCCGAGGGCGGCAAGTAGCCGCCGACAAACGCCGCAATCGCCTCACGCCCGCGATGCTGGCCGAAGGTCTGCGCGGTGACGCTGCCGACGCCTTCCCACACAGCGTCGATGCAGAACAATTGCGCCAGCTCGCTGACATGGGTGACCGCCCTCGGCACGTCGCACAGGTCCATGTAGCGCGCCATCAAGCGGCGCACCTGGCTCTCCCCTTCGAGCGTCGCCAGACGCTGCAACAAGGCCTCGTTCATGGCTTACACCCTGGCGGCATCAGGGATGGTCAGTGGACGACCGATGCGCGCTTCGACCTTGGCGTAACGCCACAGGCTGTACTCGTTTACCGGCGTGGTGCGGAACAGGTTGCAGGCATCGATCACCGACTGGTGGCAGTCGACGTCGGCCATGATGTAGACGGTCCACGGCGAGGTGGTGGACGGGCCGACCATCAACCGGTCATCGTCCATCGCGCCGAGCACGGTGATGCCGGGCATGGCGCCGAGCGAGCCCATCATCTGGCTGAAGCCTTTCCACACGCTCAGGCCTTCGCCGGTGGGCAGGTCGAAAAAGTTCTGGGTGATGCCGATGCAGAAGACGACGCGCAGCGGTTCTTGGGTGGTCTGGGACATGAAATTTGATCCTTGAATAGGGGGTTCAGATGTAGCCAGGGAACGGCGGCACGCCGAGGAACACCGAGCCGGCGCCGTCGTACAGGCCTTCGCTGAGGAACGCGTGCTGGGTGACCACCATCGAATCGCGCAGGTAGCGCTGCAGCGGGTGGCGCAGGTAAATCGCGGTGGTGCCGGCGAGGCTGTACGCGCTCTGCACCACGGCGGCGCCCGCCTGGGACACGTGAATCGCGGACAAGCGCAACAGGCTGGTTTGTTCGGCGGTGACCGGGTTGCCGGCCAGGATCGAATTCCACACTTGCTCGGTGGCGTTGTAGAAGAAGCCACGGGCGGCGGCCAGTCGGGCTTCGGCCTTGGCGATCTCGATGCGCACGTAGGCGCGGTCGGCCATTTTCGGTGCGCCGGTGATGCCGCTGCCGGCGGCCATGCGACTGACTTCGTCGAGGGCGGCACGGGCCAGGCCAAGGTTGACCACGGCCAGCACTTGCGCGGCGTAGGCAATCGACGGGTAGCGGAACAGCGGCTCGTCGATGGTCGAGGCACCGCCACGGATGAAGGTCCAGCGTTCGTCGATGTGTTTGTCGCTGACGCGCAGGTCGTGACTGCCGGTGCCTTTGAGCCCGACCACGTCCCAGTTTTCGATGATATCGACCTGGTCCGCACGGAACACCGCAGTGCGCGGCTTGCCACCCGCCGCGCCAATCCCCACGCCGAGCAAGTCGGCGCCCTTGCAGCCGCTGGCGAATTTCCAGGTGCCGTTGACCTGCCAGCCGCCCTCGACAGCTTCAGCCGGTTGCAGCGGGAACAGGCCACCGGCGAACACCAGATCCGGGCTTTGGGCGTAGATGTCGGCGAGGGTTTCCGGCGGCAATGCGGCGAGATAGACGCCGGCGCTGCCGAAGCTGGCGACCCAGCCCGCAGAGCCATCGGCTTCGGAAATACGCTCGATCATTTGCAGGAACAGCGCCGGCGCCAGGGCGTCACCGCCGAAGCATTTCGGCGTGGCGGCGCGGTAGATGCCCACGTGCTTGAAGCGCTCGATCATGTCCCGTGGCACGTGGGAACCGGCGTCGAATTCATCGCGACGCTGGCGCACTTCCGCCAGCACCTGCTCAAAGGCCTGGCGGTGGACGGTGTTGCCGTCGACGCCTGGCAGAGGGTCTTTCTCCGCGACAGCTGAACGCAGCATGGGCTTCTCTCCGTTTTACTTATTGTTAGTGGGGTTTCGCTAACGACACCGCTCCCTGTAGGAGCGAGGCTTGCCCGCGAACGAGACACCTCGGTCTTAATGGCAAACCGCGTTATCGTTCTTCGCGGGCAAGCCTCGCTCCTACAGAG
The DNA here is from genome assembly GCF_019946675.1 of Pseudomonas sp. BF-B-15. Classification (NCBI taxonomy): domain Bacteria; kingdom Pseudomonadati; phylum Pseudomonadota; class Gammaproteobacteria; order Pseudomonadales; family Pseudomonadaceae; genus Pseudomonas; species Pseudomonas sp. BF-B-15. The sequence continues at coordinate 1,691 of NZ_JAGYFZ010000098.1, read as the reverse complement.
AAGATGCGTGGCTGCCCTTGCATTGAGGTCCAGTGTAAAAACCGCGTCGGGTCGCCACTATTGGTGCGTGCAGCCTCTTCACTAAAGGAATCCCCTAGCCCGCCCCCGGTTACCTCTGAGCGCATCCCCACGCGCAAGCGGGTATAAAAAGCCATACTTTCCCTTCACCGGTTCCTCAGGACTGCGCGATGTACCTGCCAAAACCGCACGACTTTTTCACCCTCATCGAAGCCATGCCGCTGTGCATCATTCTTCACGATGCGCAGAGCAAGGAGATCCTCTGGGCCAACACCGCCGCCCTCGACGCGCTGGGTTTTACCCTGGAAGAACTGACGCCGCTGAAAGCCCCGGACATGACCCGCGACGCGCCCAAGTACCGGCGCTCGGTCGGCCTGCGCTGGCTGGAAGGCGCAGCGCGCACGGGCCAGCGCGCCATCGAGTGGTGTTATCGCTCCAAGCAAGGCGTGGAAATCCTCTCCGAGGCGGTCGCGACGCTGGTGCACCTGGAGGGTCGCGATGTGCTGATGGTGCAGTTCCGCGACATCTCCAGGGAGGACAAGGTCAAGCGCGACCTCAAGCGTTTCGAAAGCCGGCTCAAGGCATTCATGCAGGACCTCGCCGAAGGTGTCGCGGTGCTCGGCCCTGAAGGTGATATCCGCTTTATCAGCGACTCCGGCGCGCACCTGCTCAACAGCGAAGAACACACGCTGATCGGCGAAAACTTCCTGTCATGGTGCGACGACGATTCGCGCCGCCGGCTGCTGCAACAGCTGGCCAGCGAGACCCCGGAACATGCGCCCTTCCGCGTGCACTACCACCTGCAACGCCGCGACGGTGAGTGGCGCTGGCATGAGGCGACGTGTCGTTTTATCGAGATCGAAGATGACCTGGTCGGCCACCTGCTGCTGTTTCGCGACGTCACTGAGCAAGTGCGCGCCGAAGAAGCACGGCGGGTCAGCGAGCAGAAACTCGAATACCTGGCGCGCTACAACGCCATGGGTGAAATGGCCGTGGCCATTGCTCATGAGCTAAGCCAACCGCTGGCCGCCACCCGCAACTTCATCGAAGGCGCGGTGATTCGCCTGGGCAAGGAGTCCACCACAGATCAGGGCGTCGCCTGGGGTTTGCAAAACGCCGTGCGGCAAATCGAGCATGCGTCGCTGATCATCAAAAGCGTGCGCGATTACGTGGTCAAACTGGAGCAGGCCGAAGAGCTGATCGACCTCAACGAACTGCTGCGCGAAACCCGCTATTTCATCAGCCTGCGCGCCGATCCAAGCCTGGTCCGCGTCGAGATTGTCGCCAGTCCCGCGCCGCTGTGGGTGAGCTGCGAGAAGGTGCTGATCGGTCAGGTCATTCTTAATCTGGCGTTCAACGCGATTGAAGAAATGAGCGATCTGCCTGTTGAACGACGGGTGCTGCGCATTCACGCCAGCCGCGAAAACGACGTGGCGTTGGTGCGCATCGAAGACTGCGGTCGCGGCATTCAGGCCGAGGCGCAAGAGAAGCTGTTCGACGGTTTCTTCTCCTCCAAGGTCAGCGGCAACGGCATTGGCCTGGCGCTGTGCAAAAACATCATCGGCCGCCATCGCGGCGATATCTGGGCGCAAAACCTTGAGCCCTGCGGTGCTGTTTTCACCTTCTCCCTTCCCCTCGCAACTCCCGCCTGACACCGCCGAAGAACCTGAATC
>NZ_JAGYFZ010000097.1:0-22213 GCF_019946675.1 Pseudomonas sp. BF-B-15 | reverse complement strand
GATGACGCCTTCGCGGGCAAGCCTCGCTCCTACAGGGATTTGGGTGATCTGGAGGGTGGGTTTACAACCCCACCACATCCTCAGCCTGCAAACCCTTCTCCCCCGTCACAACGCCGTACTCGACCTGCTGGCCTTCAGTCAGCGAACGATGCCCCTCACCGCGAATCGCGCGGTAATGCACGAACACGTCCACCCCGTCCTCGCGCTGGATGAAGCCATAGCCCTTGGCGTCGTTGAACCACTTCACGTTGCCGGTTTCGCGTGTTGCCATTTGTTCATACTCCCTTTTTATTATTGATCGGGCTTTTCGCAGGAAAGCCTCGGGAACGTCAGCCTGCGCATACCGGTCCCATGAGGGTGACGGCGACAGTGCGCCGAGTATATGTCAGACATTTAATCTCTCAATAGCACTTTGATTGCCGCTTTTTTGCCGATTTTCAGTGAATCCGGCACACTATCGACCGCCCGAGCAAACGCTCGGTTTATTCCACTCACGCAGAAGCCGTATGACCCGTTCCCCGTTCCGCCGTCTTGTGTTTGGCACCCTGCGCCGACTGCTCTATCTCTGGGTTCGCTCGGAGACGATCAATCAGTCGTCGTTCACCCTCAACCTCGACCGCAGCCGTCCGGTGTTCTACGTCCTGCAAAACCCTTCGCTGACCGACCTCGCCGTGGTCGACACCGAATGCAGCAAGGCGGGCCTGCCGCGCCCGGTGCTGCCGGTGTCTGTCGGCAATCTGCTGGAACCTGCCGCGTTCTTTTACCTGACACCGGAGCCCGACTGGCTCGGTCGCCAGGACAAACGCGGCGCGCCACCGACCCTGACCCGACTGGTCAGCGCCCTGAGCCAGAACGCTGCCGAAGACGCGCAGATCATTCCGGTCAGCGTGTTCTGGGGCCAGTCGCCGGACAGCGAATCGAGTCCATGGAAACTGCTGTTCGCCGATAGCTGGGCGGTTACCGGGCGCCTGCGCCGCTTGCTGAGCATCATCGTGCTGGGGCGCAAGACCCGCGTGCAATTCTCCGCGCCGATTCACCTGCGCGAACTGATCGAGCACGACAAGGGCCACGAGCGCACCGTGCGCATGGCCCAACGGATTCTGCGGGTGCACTTCCGCAACCTCAAAGCCGCGGTGATCGGCCCGGACATTTCCCACCGTCGCAACCTGGTAAAAGGCCTGCTCAACCAGCCGCTGGTCAAGCAAGCGATCCTCGACGAAGCCGAACGCGAGAATATCTCCCCGGAGAAAGCCAAGGCCCAGGCCCTGCGCTACGGCAACGAGATCGCCTCGGACTACACCTACACCGCGATACGCTTCATGGAAGTGGTGCTGAGCTGGTTCTGGAACAAGATCTACGACGGCATCAAGGTCAACAACATCGAAGGCGTGCAGAAGGTCGCCCCGGGTTACGAAGTGATCTATGTGCCGTGCCACCGTAGCCATATCGACTACCTGCTGCTGTCCTATCTGCTGTTTCGCAACGGCCTGACCCCGCCGCACATTGCCGCCGGGATCAACCTCAACATGCCGGGGATCGGTGGCCTGCTGCGTCGTGGCGGCGCATTCTTCATGCGCCGTACCTTCAAGGGCAACCCGCTGTACACCTCGGTGTTCAACGAATACCTGCACACCCTGTTCACCAAAGGTTTTCCGGTCGAGTATTTCGTCGAAGGCGGCCGTTCGCGCACCGGGCGCATGCTGCAACCGAAAACCGGGATGCTCGCGATCACACTGCGCAGCTTCCTGCGCTCCTCGCGCATGCCCATCGTGTTCGTGCCGGTGTACATCGGTTATGAACGCGTGCTGGAAGGCCGGACTTACCTCGGCGAACTGCGTGGCGCGAGCAAGAAGAAAGAATCGATCTTCGACATCTTCAAAGTCATCGGCGCCCTGAAGCAGCGTTTCGGCCAGGTGGCGGTGAACTTCGGCGAGCCGATCAAACTGGCGGAATTCCTCGACAACGAACAGCCAGACTGGCGTCAACAGGAACTCGGCCCGCAGTTCAAACCGGCCTGGCTCAACGAAACCACCAACCGCCTCGGCGAGAAAGTCGCGCAGCACCTGAACGAAGCGGCAGCGATCAACCCGGTCAACCTCGTGGCGTTGGCATTGCTGTCCACCAGTCGTTTGGCACTGGACGATCGCGCCATGGCGCGGGTGCTGGATCTGTATCTGGCGCTGCTGCGCAAGGTTCCGTACTCGCCGCACACCACGCTGCCGGAAGGTGATGGTCGCGCGTTGATCGAGCATGTGAAGGACATGGACCTGCTGTCCGAACAGAGCGATGCGCTGGGCAAGATTTTGTACCTGGACGAGCAAAACGCCGTCCTGATGACTTACTACCGCAACAACGTGCTGCACATTTTCGCGTTGCCGGCGTTGCTCGCGAGTTTCTTCCAGAGTGCGTCGCGCATGAGCCGCGAGCAGATCCTGCGCTACACCCGCGCACTGTATCCGTACCTGCAATCGGAGCTGTTCATTCGCTGGTCGCTGGACGAACTGGATGCCGTGATCGATCAATGGCTCGAAGCGTTCGTCGAGCAAGGCCTGCTGCGTTTCGAGAACGACGTTTACCTGCGCCCGGCACCAAGCTCGCGGCATTTCGTGTTGCTGACGCTGCTGTCGAAGAGCATCGCCCAGACCTTGCAGCGCTTCTACATGACGGTTTCCCTGCTGCTCAACAGCGGCCAGAACAGCATCAGCGCCGAAGAACTGGAAGACCTGTGCACGGTCATGGCCCAGCGCCTGTCGATCCTGCATGGCCTGAACGCGCCGGAATTTTTCGACAAGAGCCTGTTCCGCCACTTCATCCAGACGATGCTCGACCTCGACGTGCTCAAGCGTGACGAGGCCGGCAAGCTGAGCTATCACGAACTGCTCGGCGAACTGGCCGAAGGTGCGGCGAAACGGGTGTTGTCGGCGGAGATCCGCTTGTCGATCCGTCAGGTGGCGTTGCATCGCAGCGAAGATGCGGCGGAGTTGGTCACGCCTGTTTGATCGCACGGCCCCCAAGGGTTCAGAAGCAAGGAAGCTTCCGATCCACGCTGACATCGATTCACCCCGCATAACAGGAATTGCCCTACATCCGGTTCAATAGCCTGAGCGATAGGCTGACTGCTCGTCATTTCCGACGAAAAATTTGATAAGGAAATCAAAATGAGCAGCGATACCTTAAAGAGCATCAGTGGCAAAGTGCACTACCTTCCAAGGATTGGGCTTTCGCCGAACTCCACACTTTATGTCAGCCTGCAAGATATCTCTCTGATAGACGGCCCCGGGAAAGAACTGGCCCGGCAAGTGACCCGGAATGCAGAAACCGAGGGGTTGAACTTTACCCTGACGTACAGGGCAGCGGACTTCATTCCCGGTCACACCTACGCAATTCGTGCATCTATCACAGACAATGACAGATTGGCCTTTACCACCACGCAACTTCACGAGGTGTTGCTGGATGTCGATTACTTGCAGCCACAGGAAGTTCTGGTCAGCCTCGTCAGTGAGCCGCTGTCAGTGTAATCGGCCTATCAGCGTCAAGACTTCCTAGCAACAAGTTGTTGGGCGATATTGCCGGCAAAATCCGCTAAATTGTCGTTGGCACCAGCCTTCTTCAGGTGCCAACGACAAGGATTGAATGCATGAAAAAACTTTCGCTTCTGGGACTGGCTGCTTTGCTCAGTGCCTGCCAAACCCCGCAACCCGCCGCCAAAACCAGCCTCGATGGCGAAGTCTTCTACCTGCAACGCATCGCCCTGCCGCCGACTGCCACCCTGAGCGTCAGCTTGCAGGACGTATCGCTGGCCGACGCTCCTGCCGTGGTGCTCGACGAGCAGAAAGGCCCGGTCAAAGGCCAGGTGCCACTGCCGTTCCATCTGAGTTACGATCCGGCCCAGGTCAAACCCGGCCATCGTTATTCCGTCAGCGCGCGAATCGAAGTGAATGGCCAACTGATGTTCATCACCACCGAACATCACGCCGTGCAACTGAATGGCAGCGACCCGCAGCCACTGAAAATTCGCGTCGACGCCGTCCGATAATTCTTTTTTTGCTCATTTTTTTCCGAACAAGGAAGCCGCCATGTTCCGCCCTACCCTTCGCTTCGCCGGCCTGTGTGCAGGTTTGATGATTTCCGCCAGTGCCATGGCGCTGTCACTCAGTGACTTGTCGCAAAAGGACGCTACCGGCGGCCTCAAGGATGCCCTGACCCAAGGCGCGCAACTGGCCGTGAAACAACTCGGCACGCCGGGCGGCTTCAGTAACAACCCGGACGTGAAGATCGAACTGCCGGGCAAACTGGGCAAGGTCGCCAGCAAAATGAAACAGTTCGGCATGGGCGATCAGGTCGATCAGCTGGAAACCAGCATGAACAAAGCGGCGGAAACGGCCGTGGTCCAGGCTCAGCCGATCCTCGTGGATGCCGTGAAGAAGATGACGGTCGACGATGCCAAGGGCATTCTCAGCGGCGGTAATGACTCCGCCACGCAATACCTGAACAAAACCAGCCGCGAACAGATCCGCGCCAAGTTCCTGCCGATCGTCAAACAAGCCACCGACCAGGTTGGCCTGGCCAAGCAGTACAACTCGTTCGCCGGACAAGCCGCGACCATGGGTGTGGTGGATGCGAAAAGCGCCAACATCGAAAGCTACGTGACCGAGCAGGCCCTGAACGGTTTGTTCGAGATGATCGGCAAACAGGAAGAAACCATTCGCCAGAACCCTGCGGCGGCGGCGACCAGTTTGGCGAAGAAGGTATTTGGTTCGCTCTAAGCCTCAACACAACGCCATTGTGGGAGCGAGACCGGCTTGCCGGTCTCGCTCCCACAATGATTCTGCGTATATCAGCTAGAACAGCTTGGTTGTCAGGCCGCCATCGCCGGCAAGCCGGCTCCTACAAAGGCGTGGTACATCCGCGAAAACAGGTCGGCTGTCAGGCCGCCATCGTCGGAACGCCGCCCGCAGCGAGCCGGCTCCTACAGGGGATCGGCGTACACTCGCTTCTCACCACTCATCAGGCCGAGCGTTAGCTCGCCTGCAGCTCTTGATCTTGATCCACCCGCCCCTTCGGGAGGCCGAGTGGAGGTTCTGCGCAGTGGGCAACCCGGCATGGATGCCGGGTTAGCCGCCCCCGGCCATGGATGGCCGATGGCGGCGGGCCCACGGAGCAGGACCGGAGCGAGGGTACGCCGAGCCTTAGCGAGGAGCCGGACGCCGGGGCGAGCCTTTTTGGGTACTTTTTTGGCGTTTGAAAAAAGTGCCTCGCCGTAAGGGCGAAACCATAAGCGGCCGTAACCGCAGAAATGGATATGTACTTAATAACCAAGAACCTGGTCGGCCCGAAGGCCGCCAAGACCACCCATCAAACCGTTTCTTTCTTGATGCGGAACCATGCCGCATACAGCGCCGGCAAAAACAGCAACGTCAACGCCGTCGCGACAATCAATCCGCCCATGATCGCCACCGCCATCGGCCCGAAGAACACGCTGCGGGACAGCGGGATCATCGCCAATACGGCGGCGAGCGCGGTCAGCACGATCGGCCGGAAACGACGCACCGTGGCTTCGATAATCGCCTGCCACGGTTTGAGCCCGGCGGCGATGTCCTGCTCGATCTGGTCTACCAGAATCACCGAGTTACGCATGATCATCCCGGACAGCGCGATGGTCCCGAGCATGGCCACGAAACCGAACGGCTGGCGGAACACCATCAGGAACAGGGTCACCCCGATCAATCCCAATGGCGCTGTAAGAAACACCATCACCGTGCGTGAGAAGCTTCGCAGTTGCAGCATCAACAACGTCAGCACCACAACGATGAACAGCGGCACACCGGCCTTCACCGAATTCTGCCCACGGGCGGAATCTTCCACGGTGCCGCCGACTTCCAGCAAGTAGCCGTCAGGCAGTTCCGCGCGGATCGGATCGAGCGTCGGCATGATCTGCTGCACCAGCGTCGCCGGTTGTTCCTTGCCATAGATATCGGCGCGGACCGTCACGTTCGGCAAGCGGTTGCGGTGCCAGATGATGCCTTCTTCAAAACCGTATTCCAGCGTCGCGATCTGCGACAACGCCACGCTGCGACCGTTGTCGGTCGGCACCGCCAGGCTCGGCAGCAACGACAGTTCAGTGCGCTCATGCAACGTGCCGCGCAGCAGGATTTCGATCAACTCGTTGTCTTCGCGGTACTGACTGACGCTGGAACCGGTCAGCGAGCTTTGCAGAAACTTCGACAGATTCGCGGTGCTCACGCCGAGCGCGCGGGCGCGGTCCTGATCGACATTCAGATAAACCACTTTGCTCGGTTCTTCCCAGTCCAGGTGGACGTTGGCCACATGGGGATTCTCGCGAACCTTGGCCGCCACTTTTCGAGCCAGGGCGCGGACGTCCTCGATGTGTTCGCCGGTGACCCGGAACTGCACCGGATAGCCCACTGGCGGGCCGTTTTCCAGACGCGTCACCCGCGAACGCAGGGCCGGGAATTGCTCGTTGAGGGTTTCGATCAGCCAGGTGCGCAGGGTTTCACGGTCCTCGATGGTCTTGGCCAGGACAACAAACTGGGCGAAGCTCGCCGCAGGAAGTTGTTGATCCAGCGGTAGGTAAAAGCGCGGCGAACCGGTACCGACGTAGGCCACGTAATTATCAATGCCGGCGTGATCCTTCAGTAAACCTTCAAGGCGTTTAACCTCGTCGGCGGTGTTGCTCAGCGAAGCGCCTTCGGCCAGTTTCAGATCGACCATCAACTCCAGTCGTCCCGAGGCCGGGAAGAACTGCTGCGGTACAAAACGGAACAACACGATGGAGGCGATAAACAACACCACTGTCAGCGTGATCACCGTTTTGCGCCAGCGCACGCACCACTCCACCAGGCGTCGGACACGTTCATAAAAAGGCGTGGCGTACGGATCAGGCTGACCAATGCCGTGTTTCGCTGCATGAATCTTCGCCAGGTCCGGCAGGAGTTTTTCCCCCAGGTACGGCACGAAAACCACGGCGGCAATCCACGACGCCAGCAGCGCGATGGTCACTACCTGGAAGATCGAACGCGTGTACTCGCCAGTACCCGATTGCGCAGTGGCAATCGGCAGGAAACCGGCGGCAGTGATCAGCGTGCCGGTGAGCATCGGGAACGCGGTGCTGGTCCAGGCGTAACTCGCGGCTTTGATCCGGTCAAAGCCCTGCTCCATTTTGATCGCCATCATTTCCACGGCGATGATCGCGTCGTCCACCAGCAAGCCCAACGCCAGCACCAGCGCGCCAAGGGAAATCTTGTGCAGGCCGATGCCCAGGTAATACATGCAGGCGAAGGTCATCGCCAACACCAGCGGAATCGCCAGCGCCACCACCATGCCGGTGCGTACGCCGAGGGAGAAGAAGCTCACCAACAGGACGATGGCCAGGGCTTCCACCAACACTTGGACAAACTCACCGACACCGGTTTTCACGGCGGCGGGTTGATCGGAAACCTTGCGCAGCTGCATGCCGGCCGGAAGGTTTTTCTGGATCCTGGCGAACTCGATTTCCAGCGCCTTGCCCAGCACCAGAATGTCGCCGCCGTCCTTCATCGCGACAGCCAGACCGATGGCGTCTTCGGCCATGAAGCGCATGCGCGGCGCCGGAGGATCGTTGAAGCCACGACGCACGTCCGCGACATCGGAGATACGGAACGTGCGATCACCGACGCGAATCGGGAAGTTCCTGATCTCTTCGACCGTCTGAAAATTCCCCGAAACCCGTAGCTGCAATCGCTCACTGGTGGTTTCAAAGAAACCGGCCGTGGACATCGCGTTCTGCTCTTCAAGCGCCTGCTGCACCGCTGCCAACGGTAAACCGAGGGTGGCGAGCTTGACGTTGGAGAGTTCGATCCAGACCTTCTCGTCCTGCAACCCGAGCAGGTCGACCTTGCCCACATCCTTGACCCGTTGCAGCTGAATCTGGATGCGGTCGGCGTAGTCCTTGAGCACCGCGTAATCAAAACCGTCGCCGGTCAGCGCGTAGATGTTGCCGAAGGTGGTGCCGAATTCATCGTTGAAGAACGGGCCCTGAATGCCCGGTGGCAAGGTATGACGAATGTCGCCAATCTTCTTGCGGACCTGGTACCAGAGATCCGGAATTTCCACCGAGTGCATGGAGTCACGCGCAACGAACGTCACCTGGGATTCACCCGGTCGAGAGAACGACACGATGCGCTCGTACTCGCCGGTTTCCATCAGCTTCTTTTCAATGCGTTCGCTGACCTGGCGCGACACTTCCTCGGCGGTGGCCCCCGGCCAGTTGGTGCGGATCACCATGGCCTTGAAGGTGAACGGCGGGTCTTCGCTCTGGCCCAGCTTGGTGTAGGAAAGTGCGCCGACGATGGCCAGCAACAGCATCAGGAACAGTACGATCTGGCGGTTACGCAACGCCCATTCGGAAAGATTGAAACCCATCGGGGATTACTCCTTGCCCGCTAGATTGACCACGCGGTTGGAGCGATCCACCGGGCGCACTTGCTGCCCGTCGTGAAGCACATGCACACCGGCCGCCACCACCCAGTCACTGGCGTTCAGGCCTTCGAGCACCGGCACGGTTTTCTCGCCGAACGGGCCAACCCGGACCGGCGCTTTCTTCAGGGTGTTGTTGGCGCTGAGCACCCACACGTAGGTGGCACCGTTTTCGGCGGTAACCGCCGAGAGCGGTACCGACAGCGCCACGACATCGGCAGTCTGGATAAACACCCGGGCGCTCTGGCCGAGCTCGGCCGGAACCTTGCCGGCGGTAAACGCAATGCGGGCGGCGAAGGTGCGGGATTTCGGGTCGGCGGCGGGCGACAACTCACGGATGCGCCCGGCAAAACGCTGATCAGGTTGCGTCCAGAGCTCCACCGACACCGGCTGCCCGACCTTGAAACGACCGAAGCTCTGTTCCGGCAGGCTGATCAACACTTCGCGCTCGCCATCGGTGGCGAGGGTAAACACGGTTTGACCAGCGGCGACGACTTGCCCGACTTCCACCGCACGCTTGGCCACGACGCCGTCCTGCGGCGCACGCAACACGGCGTAGCTGGCCTGGTTGGTCGAGACGTTGAATTCGGCCTTGATCTGCTTCAGGCGCGCTTCACCGGATCTGTATAGGTTTTCGGAATTGTCGTACTGCGAGCGGCTGACCATCTGACGATCCATCAGGGTCTTGTAGCGATCGCGCTCGGCACGTACGAGATTGAGATTGGCTTCGGCAGCCGCGACCTGAGCGCGGGTGGCTTCCAGTTGCAGGCGGACGTCCTGGGGATCGAGTTCGGCCAGCGGTTGATCGGCCTTGACCCGCTGCCCTTCTTCGACCAGTCGTCGGCTGACTTTGCCGCCAATGCGAAACGCCAAATCCGGCTCGTAGCGAGCACGGACTTCACCGGGATAGCTTTCCATCGCCTGTGCCGAAGGCTCTGGCTGCACCACCATGGCCGGTCGGACGGTGACTTGCGGTGCCTCTTCGTGACCACACGCAGACAATAAAAGCGCCAGACTGACTGGCAATGCGAGGGGCAAGGCATAGCGGAACATGGTGAAGGACCTTTCGCTAATGGTGCTTGGAATAATTATACTGACCAGTATGTTATTAATAGCAAACTCACCAGTCCAGTATTAAAAGCGAATAATGCCGAACAACTTTTCAGCACCCAATGGTCCGGGCCGCCCCAAGGATCTGGCCAAACGCCAGGCAATCCTCGATGCGGCGAAAATCCTGTTCCTGAGCAATGGCTATGCGAGCACCAGCATGGACGCCGTCGCGGCCGAAGCTGGCGTGTCGAAGCTGACCGTCTACAGCCATTTCAACGACAAGGAGACACTGTTCTCCGCCGCCGTTGTCGCCAAATGCGAAGAACAATTGCCTACGCTGTTTTTCGAATTGCCTGACGGCATTTCAGTGGAAACGGTGCTGTTGAATATCGCGCGCGGCTTTCATCACCTGATCAACAGCGATGAATCGGTGAACCTGCACCGGTTGATGATGACGCTGGGCAGCCAGGACCCGAAACTCTCGCAGATCTTCTTCGAGGCCGGGCCAGAGCGCATGCTGCATGGCATGGAACGGCTGCTGACCAAGGTTGATCAGAGCGGTATGTTGAGCATCGACAAGCCACGTAACGCGGCCGAGCATTTCTTTTGCCTGCTCAAGGGCGCGGGGAATTTTCGGTTGTTGTATGGCTGTGGCGAACCGTTGACCGGGGATGCGGCGGAGGAACATGTGCGGGAAGTGGTGGAGTTGTTTATGCGGGCTTATCGTCCCTAGTCAGCCTGATAGATTGATATCGTTCTAACGGACGCCTTCGTGGGCAAGCCTCGCTCCTACAAAGACACCGCCGGCCCTGTAGGAGCGAGGCTTGCCCGCGAAGGGCGCGACGCGGTCTTAAGGCTTGAGCGCCTTCTTCGGATAAATGTCATACCGACTGGATTTCCCGTCCAGCGCATGACTCGGCTTCGGCCCGGCAATGCACGGTGCCTTGCGCGGACGCTTCACCACCACCCGGTGGCTGGCCAATGCCAACGCCGCTTCGAGCAACGCCGGTGCATCCGGGTCATCCCCCACCAACGGCCGGAACAGGCGCATTTCCTTCTTCACCAGCGCAGTTTTCTCACGATGGGGAAACATCGGGTCGAGGTAGATGACCTGCGGCGGCTCGCCTTCCCAGTTGCGCATGACGTCGATCGAGTTGCCCTTGAGCAATCGCATGCGCGCCACAATCGACGCCACGTCGAAATCTTCCGCGCCGCGTGCCAGGCCATCCTCAAGCAAGGCACCAATCAGCGGCTGACGTTCGATCAGACTCATCTCACAACCCAGGCTCGCCAGCACGAATGCGTCCTTGCCCAGCCCCGCCGTGGCGTCCAGCACCCGCGGACGCACGCCTTGGGCGATGCCGACCGCCTTGGCGATCATCTGACCGGTGCCACCGCCGAACAAGCGGCGATGGGCAGCACCGCCCTCGACGAAGTCCACCCGCACCGGTCCCGGTGCGTCCGGGCCGAGCTGTTGCAGTTGCAAACCCTGTTCACCCACCTGCAAGGCAAATTCGCCGTCATCGACCTGCAAAGGCAGGCCCAGGCGGTCGGCCCATTGCTCGGCCTGTGGCTGAAACGCCGCGCTCAGGGCCTCGACATGGATGCGGCAAGCCGCCGGTTGCTCAATCATGGGAAAACACGCTCAAAAAATTAATGATCGGCAAAAACGGCCGATAACAAAACTAACGAGCATTTTGCCAGAGCTGAGCGTCGACCGAGAGAAATGTCAGACATTCAACGCACATCGATAGGTTACATCTCGCCCCACGGCGATTTTGGCCTGCGAAACTCCCAAGCACTGAGCGGCGTCAGTCACCTGTGGCAGGATTTCTTTGCCCAGGCCCTGGCCGATCAGTCGGGCGATGTCGTGCCGGCGTCTCTCAACTTTCCACCGGTCGATCTCGAAAGCCCGGAAGAACCCACGGTTGGCAGCGAACTGCTGGCGCACATCGTTTCCCAGCGTGAATGCGATGTGAAGGAAACCCAGGTCAAGCCACCCGAGCCGCTGTTCCTGCCGATCGCCGAGTTCGAAATGGACCTGGCCGACAAACCATTCCCACCGTTCCCACCGGAAGAAATCGCTGCCCAGCAAAAGCAGCAGAACTTCGAAAGTGGCTGGGTTCGCCCGATCGTACTGACGGCGGGGCAACCCGTGCCAGAAGCCGGCCCGGCACCGCAACCACGTCCACTGCACCTGCCGATCGCCGAATTCGAAATGGACCTGCTGGACAAACCATTCCCGCCGTTCCCGCCGGAAGAGCTGGCGGAACAACAGAAAAACTTCGATTTTGATATCGGCTGGGCGCGCCCGATCGTGTTGCAGAACCTGCGCATCGCCGCCTGACCCTCAGCGACACCCCCCACCTCACGCAGCCGCATCAGCTTGTAGCGGGTGAGCGATCACCCGCAAAAACCGCGTTGTCAGCCTTTGAACAATTGATTGACCTGTGCGTACGGCATCGACCGCGAGGTAAAGCCGAACGTGCCCGAGGTCTTGATCTCTTCGGCTGCGCGGTAGAATTCGCCAAGCGCTGCCAGCGCGAGCGCCGAACCGACGCTGATGCGCTTGACGCCCATTTCGCTCAACTGCTCGACCGTCAGTTTCAACCCGCCGGACATCAACACATTGACCGGTTTCGGCGCCACGGCGCGCACCACCGCCAACACGTCTTCAGCACTGCGCAATCCCGGCGCATAGAGCACATCGGCGCCCGCTTCGGCAAAGGCCTGCAAGCGGCGAATGGTGTCGTCCAGATCGGGATTGCCATGCAGAAAATTCTCGGCCCGGGCCGTCAGCGTAAACGGGAACGGCAAACTGCGGGCGGCGGCGACGGCGGCTTCGATTCGCGCCACTGCATGCTCGAAGCAGTAAATCGGCGCGTCTGCACGTCCCGTGGCGTCTTCGATCGAACCACCGACAGCGCCTGCTGCAGCGGCTCGCAGAATGCTTTGGGCGCATTCGGCGGGATCGTCGGCAAAACCGTTTTCCAGATCGACCGCAACCGGCAGGTCCGTCGCCGCGACAATCGCCCGAACGTTCGCCAGGGTATCGTCCAGCGTCAGCCCGCCATCGGGTCGCCCCTGGGAAAAGGCAAAACCGGCACTGGTGGTCGCCAGCGCCTCGAAGCCCAGGTTGGCGAGCATTTTCGCCGAGCCGGCGTCCCACGGGTTGGGAATGACAAAAGCCCCGGCGCGTTCATGCAGTGCTTTGAAGGCTTGGGCTCGAAGGGTTTGCGCATCCATTGGCAGGCTCCTGAAAAAGGCAGGGAATCCGCCTCAGAGCAGGCCAAGTTGCTCGGCGGCGGGCTCTCTGTATAGCTCAGGCAGCGGCGGCAAGCCAGGCAAACGCAGCATCAGCTTTGCGTGAAAACGTTGCGCCAGTTTCGCCGCCAGCAGGTTGTCGGCGGTGTGCAGGAAGATATACGGCGTGCGCCCCTCTTCGATCCACAAGGCGATTTTCTCGACCCAGGGCACCAGGAACGGGTCGTTGGCTTCCAGTTGCGGATGGCCGATGAAGCGCACTTGCGGGAATTGCGTGAAGGCCGCCGGACGGGGCGGAACCCTGGGTTTCTTCGATTGGGCGTGGAGCACCGAAGGATCGGTGGACGTGCAACTGAACAACGCCCGCGGATCGAGGCAGATACGTTCGACACCGCGATCCAGCAGCAGGCGATTGAGCGAGCGCTCGGCCTCACCCTTGGCGAAGAAATCGTCATGCCGCACTTCGATGGCCAGCGGCCGGTCCACTGCGTCGATAAAACCCGCCAGCTCGTGCAATCGTTGCGGCGTGAAGCTTTTCGACAACTGCAACCACAGCGGCGACACCCGCTCGCCCAAAGGGCTGAGCAATTGCAGGAAGGTTTCAGTGGCGGTCAATTGTTCGCGCAGGTCACCGCCGTGGCTGATGTCGCCGGGGAATTTGGCGGTGAAGCGAAAGTGTTCGGGCATGGTCTCGGCCCAACGCTGCACGGTGCTGGCAGCCGGGCTCGCGTAGAAGGTCGTGTTGCCTTCCACGGCGTTGAATACTTGAGAATACAGATTGAGAAATTCGGAGGTTTTCGCGTCTTGCGGATAAAGGTAATCGCGCCAGGCGTTTTCACTCCAGGACGGGCAGCCGAGGTAGTAAGGCAGCCGCATCAGATATACAGGTCGAGACCCATCACATCCGAATCCCAATCGACAAAATTGGCGGTGCTGAGGTAGCTGGCCAGGGCCATCGCGACGCTTTTGCTCATGGCGCGGTGGTAAATCATGTCTTGTTGGCGCGCCGGCAGATTGCTCAGGCGCTGCGCGGAGGCTTTGGCAGCGCGGGCGGCCATTTGCTCTTCCGAAGGGAATTCCAGCTCGCCTTCGATATCGACGGAATCGTCCTCAACCACATGCCCTTTGCGAGGCTTGCGCTTGATGGGGTAGGACTGAGAGGAAAGGCCGTCTATGCGCATAATGTCATGCTCGGTATCAGTGATGGCAGTTTAGTGGCGCATAGCCCACTTCGCAAACCGCCTGGTGATAACTAGAACACAGAATTGCGAAAAGGTTTAAAGGCGGGGGGATAAAACGACGATTGGTTACATCCCCTAAATCGCCTTCGCGGGCAAGCCTCGCTCCTACAGGGGCCGCGCAAACCCTGTAGGAGCGAGGCTTGCCCGCGAACGGAACAACTCGGTGTCGCTGATTAACGCGCTTTCGGCGTCGCAACCTTGTCCCGCAGATAAACCGGCTGCGCCTCGTCTGCCACAATCGCTTCACCCCGTTCCCAGGCAAATCGCGCCAGGGTCAGCAGGTCTTCGGCGTGAGGCAGCATGCCCGCGTCCTGACCGCTCAGGCTGACGGCGATGCGTTCGGCATAACCCCAACCGGTGCCGGCGCCAAACCAGTCACCACTGGCATCCGCCGGCAACGCCGCCACTTCCGGCGGCAATACGGCTTCGTTGCCGACCAGACGCATCTCACCTGCCGTTTCGCGGTAGCAGCCCCAATACACTTCGTCCATGCGCGCATCGATGGCGGCCGCGACCTGGCTCACACCGTGTTCGCGATACGCCCGCTGCGCCAGCACCGCCAGGTTCGACACCGGCAGGACCGGGCGATCCAGGGCAAACGCCAGGCCCTGTACCACGCCGATGGCGATACGCACGCCAGTGAATGCGCCCGGCCCACGGCCAAAAGCGATGGCATCGACCGCTTGCAAGGTGGTCCCGGCGTCGGCGAGCAATTGCTGGATCATCGGCAACAGCTTCTGCGCATGCAGGCGCGGGATCACCTCGTAATGGCTCGTCACTTTGCCGTCATGCAGCAAGGCAACGGAGCAAGCTTCAGTCGCGGTGTCCAGGGCCAGCAAGGTGCTCATCGATGTTTCCGTAAGAGAGGTCAGAAAAAGTGCGCCAGTATAAACAACTACGGCCCGCAAGCGGGCCGTAGAAGATGAAGCGGTTCAGACTTTTCAGCTCAGCGCTTCAAGCACCTTGCCGGTGATCGCTTCAACCGAACCGACGCCAGCAATGTGGCTGTACTTCGGTTTGCCTTGAGCCGCCGACAGCTTCTGGTAGAAATCCACCAGTGGCTTGGTCTGCGAGTGGTAGACCGACAGGCGATGACGCACGGTTTCTTCAGTGTCGTCCTTGCGCTGCACCAGATCTTCACCGGTGATGTCGTCTTTACCAGCAACTTTTGGCGGGTTGTAGACGGTGTGGTACACGCGGCCGCTGGCCTCGTGAACACGACGACCAGCAATACGCTGAACGATTTCTTCGTCATCGACCGCGATTTCGACCACGTGGTCCAGCTCGACGCCGGCCTTCACCAGGGCTTCAGCCTGAGGAATGGTGCGCGGGAAACCGTCGAACAGGAAACCGTTGGCGCAATCCGCCTGGCTGATGCGTTCCTTGACCAGATTGATGATCAGGTCATCGGAAACCAGGCCACCGCTGTCCATGACGCTCTTGGCGATCAGGCCCAGCTCGGTGCCGGCCTTGACCGCAGCACGCAGCATGTCGCCGGTGGAGATTTGCGGGATGCCGAACTTTTCGGTGATGAACTTAGCCTGAGTACCTTTACCGGCCCCGGGAGCTCCCAGCAGAATGACGCGCATCGATGTGCTCCTCAATTTTTATATAGATAACAAAGGATTCGCCTCGTGGGGCCAATCTCAAAACAGGGTCGTGACCGCCCAAACGGCCAAAGGCTGATCAAGATACACAGCAGATCCTACGCACACAAGCCGTCGAAAGTCGGAGAAACCCGCGCCTTGCGTGACCTTGCGACGGGGTACCCCAAGTCGCAACCCCATCATTAAGTGTCGCCTTGCAGCACTTTCCAACCTCGCGCAAACCGGCACTCGACGCCCGCGTCGAGTGCCCGAACCCACGACGAAAACCTTAGCCGGTATTTCGCAAACCGGCGGCAATCCCCGCCACAGACACCAGCAACGCCTGTTCTACCGGGCTGCCCTGCGCCACTTCCTGCAGGCGCGAACGTGCCAGCAACTCGGCCTGCAATAGATGAAGCGGGTCGAGGTAGGTGTTACGCAAGCGGATGAATTCGAGGGTAGCTGGGCTATGTGCCAGTAGCTGCGACTGACCGGTCAACCCCAGAACAATCGAACACGCCTGCGACAATAGGTCGCGTAAGTGCGCACCCAAAGGCAGCAGATCCGGCTCGACCAGCCGCTCATCGTAGGAGCGGGCGATATCCGCGTCGGCCTTGGCCAGGACCATCTCCAGCATATCGATGCGCGTGCGGAAGAACGGCCACTGCTCGCGCATTTGCCCCAGCAGCTCGCCTTCGCCCCGCGCCAGCGCCTTGCTTAACGCGGCTTCCCAGCCGAGCCAGGCCGGCAACATCAAGCGGGTCTGGGTCCAACCGAAGATCCACGGGATCGCCCGCAGGCTTTCGATCCCGCCGGCGCGGCGCTTGGCCGGGCGACTGCCCAGTGGCAGGCGCCCCAACTCCTGCTCCGGGGTGGACTGGCGGAAATACTCGACGAATTGCGGATTTTCCCGCACCACGGCGCGGTAAGCACTGACACCATCTGCCGCCAATTCGTCCATCAAATGACGCCAGGCGGGTTGCGGTGGTGGCGGTGGCAACAACGTCGCCTCCAGCACCGCCGCCAGGTACAGGTTGAGGTTTTGCTCGGCGATGTCCGGCAGGCCGAATTTGAAACGAATCATTTCCCCCTGCTCGGTGGTGCGGAAACGCCCCGCCACCGACCCCGGCGGCTGCGACAGAATCGCCGCGTGCGCCGGACCGCCACCACGCCCCACGGTGCCACCGCGACCGTGGAACAACAGCAGTTCCACTTGCTGCTCGCGGCAGATGTCGACCAGACGTTCCTGCGCCCGATATTGCGCCCAGGCCGCCGCCGTGGTGCCGGCGTCCTTGGCCGAGTCGGAATAACCGATCATCACTTCCTGCGGCCCTTGCAGGCGCGCGCGATAACCCGGCAGCAGCAACAGTTTTTCAATCACCGGGCCGGCGTTATCAAGGTCGGCAAGGGTTTCGAACAGCGGCACCACACGCATCGGCCGCAATACACCAGATTCTTTGAGCAACAGTTGCACAGCCAGCACGTCGGAAGCGGCGCCGGCCATGGAGATCACGTAGGAACCAAGCGAAGCGCCCGGTGCGGCGGCGATTTCCCGGCACGTGGCAAGCACTTCAGCGGTGTCGGCGGAGGGTTTGAAATACGCCGGCAACAACGGCCGACGGTTATTCAACTCGCGCATCAGGAAGGCGATGCGCTCCTCTTCGCTCCAGTCTTCGTAGCGCCCAAGGCCGAGGTAATCGGTGATTTCCGTCATCGCCGCCGTGTGACGGGACGAGTCCTGGCGCACATCGAGGCGCACCAGGAACAAGCCGAAGGTCACCGCACGACGCAGGCAATCGAGTAGCGGTCCATCAGCGATCACGCCCATGCCGCACTCATGCAGCGACTGGTAGCAGAGCTCCAGCGGGTCGAGCAAATCGCGGTTGTTTTGCAGCACATCGGCGGGGGCCGGCGTGGCTGTCGTCAAGGAAGTGTGGGCCCAGCTTCGAGTGGCGCGCAGGCGTTCACGCAGTTGTTTAAGGACGGCACGATAGGGTTCGGCGCTGTCGCCGGCCTTGGCTTTCAGCGCGTCGCTGGCCTGTTGCATCGACAGCTCGGCGGCGAGGTGATCGACATCGCGCACGTACAGATCGGCGGCCATCCAGCGTGCCAGCAGCAACACCTCACGGGTCACGGCAGCCGTGACGTTGGGGTTGCCATCGCGGTCGCCGCCCATCCACGAAGCAAAGCGAATCGGCGCGGCTTCCAGCGGCAAATGCAGGCCGGTGGCGTCATACAGAGCCTTATCAGCCTTGCGCAAATAGTTCGGGATCGCTTGCCACAGCGAATGCTCGATCACCGCGAAACCCCATTTGGCTTCGTCCACCGGGGTCGGGCGGGTGCGACGGATTTCTTCGGTGTGCCAGGCTTCGGCGATCAGGCGCTGCAATTTCGATTGAATCTGCTCGCGCTCGGCGCTGGTCAGGTCGCGGTGATCCTGAGCGGCAAGTTGCGCGGCGATGGCGTCGTACTTCTGGATCAGCGTGCGGCGCGCGACTTCGGTCGGGTGCGCAGTCAACACCAGTTCGATTTCCAGGCGCCCCAACTGTCGTGCCAGGGATTCGGCCGCATGACCTTCGGCCAGCAGGCGCGTTAGCAACTCCGGCAACACGCGCGCCTCGAACGGCGCGGGTTGGGATTCTTCGCGGCGATGGATCAGTTGATATTGCTCGGCGATGTTGGCCAGGTTGAGAAACTGGTTGAACGCCCGCGCCACCGGCAGCAACTCGTCTTCGCTCAGTTGATTGAGGCTGGCGCTCAGTTCGGCGTCCATCGAACCGCGACGGTCGGCCTTGGCGCCTTTGCGGATCTGCTCGATCTTGTCGAGAAAATCGTCCCCGTACTGTTCACGAATGGTATTGCCCAACAGCTCACCCAACAGGTGAACATCCTCGCGCAAGCGTGCATCAATATCGGTCATCAGCCGTTCTCCAGCGAAAAATCCGGGGTGCCTTGTGGTTCAAGAGTGCCGCCGTAAAGCGCTTCTTACAAGCACACGACGAAGGGACTTTAAACCCCGGGCACGCAAGCTAGTCTGAAGAGTAAGCCGCACAACGGCTTTCGCCGGCCATGGCCGGACACTTACCCGGCCTGCTACGAACAGGCGTGCCATGAGGTTTTTATGAAAATCCGCGAGCTTGCCCATCATTGGGAAGAAAACGCCAAGGGTCGCCTGACCGACACCGGCTACTCGATTCATCTGGATGTGGAGGCCGCCGCGCGCTTGGCGGCGATCATCGAGATGTACCCCAAGCGGCACCCTGAAGAACTGCTCGGCGAGTTGATCGGCGCGGCGCTCGAAGAGCTGGAAAAGAGCTTCCCGTACGTGAAAGGCTCGACCATCGTGGCCACCGACGAAGAAGGCGATCCGCTGTACGAAGACATCGGCCCGACCCCGCGTTTTCTCGCGTTGTCCCGGCGGCATTTGCACGATTTGTCGTCTGGTGAGGACAAGCAGAAGCACTGAATTCACCGCAGAACCTGTGGGAGCGAGCTTGCTCGCGATAGCGGTGTGTCAGGCGACATCAATGTTGAATGTTAAGCCGCCATCGCGAGCAGGCTCGCTCCCACATTTGACCTGCGTGACTTTCAACAATTGCGTGTTTCCGCCCTTGGAATACCCCCCTCCTATCGCCAAAGTTCCCGATTTAGAGCCTTGTCCGTTCGGTCAAAGTTTTTTCGGGCGACAGGCCATATTCTCTGAACTTTTAAAAAATGCCTCGGGTCGTAACCAGTAACCACGCCTGGGACGGCCGTTTCAAAACGCTTCGGAAATTGATGGTTGCGGCTCCTTGCCCAGGATGGATGTTCAGTTTTTCAGGAGTTATTCCAATGGAGTTGAAGACCATGAAGATCAACACTGCCAAGCCCGCTTCCACCCCCCTGCGCAGCCTGAAACTGGCCGCCCTGGCCATCGGCAGCAGCTTCGTTCTGGCTGGTTGCGCCGGTAACCCGCCGACCGAGCAATACGCCGTGACCCAATCAGCCGTAAACAGCGCCGTCAGCGCGGGCGGCACCGAATTCTCGGCGGTTGAGATGAAGTCCGCCCAGGACAAGCTCAAACAAGCCGAAATCGCGATGCACGACAAAAAGTACGACGAAGCCCGAGTGCTCGCCGAACAGGCCGAGTGGGACGCGCGCGTCGCCGAACGCAAAGCCCAGGCGATCAAAGCCGAACAGGCGGTGAAGGACTCTCGGATAGGGGTTCAGGAACTGCGTCAGGAAAGCCGGCGCACCGTGCAATAAGCGCCGCCACGACGTACTTCTTACTCGACTTAAAAGGACGATACCCACATGCGCAATCAATTGATGATCCCTGCCCTGCTGGCCGCAAGCGTAGCTCTGGCTGCCTGCTCGACGCCGCCTAACGCGAACCTTGAACAGGCCCGAACCAACTACAGCGGCCTGCAAGCCAACCCGCAGGCGAGCAAAGTCGCGGCACTGGAAACCAAGGACGCCAGCGATTACCTGGACAAGGCCGACAAGGCTTATCTGGACAAGCGAGACGCGAATGAGGTCGATCAACTGGCCTACTTGACCAATCAGCGTGTTGAAGTGGCGAAGCAAACCATCGCCCTGCGCACCGCTGAAGCCAATCTGAAGAATGCTGCCGCACAGCGCGCCCAGGCGCGTCTGGATGCTCGCGACGCGCAGATCAAACAGTTGCAGGACAGCCTGAACGCCAAGCAGACCGATCGCGGTACGCTGGTAACCTTTGGTGATGTGTTGTTCGCAACCGACCGTGCCGACCTGAAGTCCAGCGGCCTGGCGAACATCAACAAACTGGCGCAGTTCCTTCAGGAAAACCCGGACCGCAAGGTGATCGTCGAAGGCTACACCGACAGCACCGGCACGGCGTCGCACAACCAGTCGCTGTCCGAGCGTCGCGCCGGTTCCGTGCGTACGGCACTGGTGAAAATGGGCGTTGATCCTGCGCGCATCGTTGCCCAGGGTTATGGCAAGGAATACCCGGTTGCTGAAAACGGCGACGCTTCGGGTCGAGCCATGAACCGCCGTGTAGAAGTGACCATTTCCAACGACAACCAGCCGGTGATCCCGCGTTCGGCGGTGAGTGCCAACTAAGCTTCATGCCTGAACGCAAAAGCCCCGCCTGATCTGATCAGGCGGGGCTTTTTGTTTTCGCGGTTTGGCAGAACACCGCGTCGCGTCCATCGCCAGCAAGCCGGCTCCTACAGGATCAACGCAAACCTGTAGGAGCCGGCTTGCTGGCGATGAAGGCAACGCGGTCTGTGTGATTTAACCGCGTTACAGTTACTGCTCCAGCTTTTGCGGGGTTTCCTGGCCCATGCAGCGCACGGCTTTTTTCTTGTTGTTGACCAATACGCCGGTCAGGCCTTTCTGTTCAGTGTCGAACATCACCAGCACGCCATCGATGCACTGGGCCACTTGTGGAGCCGGTTCCAGGGAGACTTTGTAATCTTCGCCCGGCACGGTCTTGAGCATGGTGAAGTCGCTGAGCAGCAGCGCATCTTCGGGTTTGGCGAAGTGCAGGTAACCGTAGTACCACAAGGCCCCGACGGTGCCGAGGATGCTGCAGATACCGGTGATGATCAGCGGGATGGCGTTACGTTCTTCACTCATTGCGGACTCTCTGGTGGTTCATCTTCTGAATTCGGGGGTGCCGGGTAGTTGGGAATTTCACCCAAGCGGCGCAGGCCATTGAAATGCTGCGGGTCATCAAGGTATCGCAGCATGACCTTGCGCCAGACCGGGTCGGCGAACGTCTGCACATGACCGCCACGGGTCAGTTGCAGCACTCGCGGCGGCGGCGCAGCTTGATACAGACGGATGCCGTTGGAAAGGGGCACGATCGGATCGTCGATGCTGTGATAGATCAGTTTCGGTACGCCGTTGAGCTGCGTCATCGAGTGGATCGCACTGTCACCGTCCGGCACCAGCCACGAAAGCGGCACCTGGAACGCCCACGTCAGCCAGGAATTGCTCAGGGCGAATTGGCCGATGCTGCGATAACTGGCGGGCACGCCATCGAGGACGAAGGCCTTGAGTTGTTTCTGGCGTTCGGGATGCTGAACCAGGTAATGCACGGCCATTGAGCCGCCCAGACTTTGCCCGAGCAGGATCAACGGTTTGCCTTTGACCTCCGGCGCCTGGTCGAGCCATTTGAACGCGGCGTCGATGTCCTGATAGATCGCCGGCAAACTCGGTTCGCCTTCGGACAAACCGTAACCGCGATAATCGATCAGCAGCACTTGATAGCCTTCCTTCGGCAACCACCAGCTACCGCCCAGATGCATCGGCAGATTGCCGCCGTTGCCGTGCAGGTGCAGCACCGTGCCTTTGACTTCGACGCCTTTTTTCGCCGGCAGCCACCAGCCGTGCAGCTTGAGGCCATCGGCCGTGGTGAGGGTGACGTCGCGGTATTCGAGTTTGGCTTTTTCCGGGGTGAACAGCTGTCCGGGCTCGGGGTAGAACAGCAAAGAGCTGCACCCGCCGAGGGTTAGAAGCAGGAAGAGGATGCCGAGGATTCTCATCCGTTGAAACCTCGCTTTTAGGATTGATAGCAAGTCCTGTAGGAGCGAGGCTTGCCCGCGAAGGCGGAATAACATTCAACAGGCA
>NZ_JAGYFZ010000096.1:0-22634 GCF_019946675.1 Pseudomonas sp. BF-B-15 | reverse complement strand
CAGATACACCGCGTTGATTGGATCGCCAGCAAGCCGGCTCCTACAAAGATGAGATCGTCCCACGCAGAGTGTGGGAACGATCAGCCGCTGAGATTTACCGATGCAGGACGTACTGCCCGGCAAACCTCACGGCGTCATCATCGCTATTGGCATTCACAATCCGCGAATGCAACGTCAACCGCGCTCTTCCATAGCGCTGATACATCGCCAGAAACTTCTTCCACACCGCCGCACTCGGCGCCTGGCAAATCGCGATCGCGTCCATGGTCACTGGCAGCGGATAGCTGATTTGCCCTTCGTGAATCACGATGTGCCCGTCTTCAATCCCTTCTTCGCGCAAACGCAAATGCAGCCAGCCCCAACCCGCCAGTACCGCGCCGCAGTACAGGCTGCCGCCGAACATGGTGCTCTTGTGATTGACGTTGGCTTCCAGCGGCAAGTGCAGGCGCAGTTGCTGGTCGTGCCAGTCGAGCACTTTGATGCCCATGGCTTGCGTCAGGGGAATGTCGCGGTGGAGGACTGATTCCAGGTGACGACTGTCGCGGTTCATGACGGGGCCTTTTGTTTGAAGAGGACGGTTTGACGGTCGATCAATCGAGTTCGTCGCTCGGGTGGTGGTCGGCGAAATTCAGTCCGTGCTTGCGCAGTTTGTCGTGCAAGGTTTTGCGCGGAATGCCGAGGGCTTCGGCGAGACTGCGCACCGAGCTGTGAGAGCGCGCCAGTTCGGCGGCAATCAGCGATTTCTCGAAGTTTTCCACCTGCTCGCTCAAGCCGCCGCTGACCGCTTCAACCGTAGTGCCCGCCGTGCCTTCCGGCGCGTTGTTGTCCAGCGCCAGTTCCAGGCCCAGGGCAAAACGCTCGGCGGCGTTTTGCAATTCCCGCACGTTGCCCGGCCAGGTGTGACGAAGCAGCAGCGCCCGTTGCCCCGGTTGCAGTTCGTGGGGCGGCAAGCCATGGCGAGCACTGGCTTCATCGGCGAAGTGCTGGAACAGCATCAGCGCATCTTCACCGCGTTCGCGCAGCGGCGGAATGCGCAGCGGGGCGACGTTCAGGCGGTAATACAAGTCGGCGCGGAAGCGGCCCTGATCGGCGGCCTGGCGCAGGTCTTCCTTGGTCGCGGCGATGATGCGGATGTCCAGCGGGATCAACTGATTGCCGCCCAGACGCTCGACTACACGTTCTTGCAGCAAGCGCAGCAATTTCACCTGCACGTCCAGGCTCATGCTTTCGATTTCATCGAGGAAAACCGTGCCGCCGCTGGCGAATTCGAACTTGCCGATACGGCGCTTCTGCGCACCGGTAAATGCGCCCGGCTCGTGACCGAACAACTCGCTTTCCACCACGGATTCGGCCAGAGCCCCGGCGTTGATCGCCACGAACGGGCCGTTACGCCGGTTCGACAAATCGTGCAGCGCCCGCGCCACGACTTCTTTGCCGGCGCCGGTTTCGCCGAGAATCAGTACATCGGCCTTGGTCGCCGCCAGTGCGCCGATCTGCTCGCGCAGACGCAGCATTGGTGCCGATTGCCCGACCAGTCTTGTGCTCAATTCATTGCGGTCGCTGAGGGCCAGACGCAAGCTGCGGTTGTCCAGCACCAGTCGGCGCAGGGCCAACGCGCGGCGCACGCTGTCGAGCAAGGCGTCGCTGGCGAAGGGTTTTTCCAGAAAGTCGTAAGCGCCAGCGCGCATGGCTTGCACCGCCAGCGGTACATCGCCGTGACCGGTGATCAGCAGCACCGGCAGCTCCGGGTCCTGGGCGTGCAGTTCGGTCAGCAGTTCGAGACCGTCCATGCCGGGCATGCGGATATCGCTGACCACCACGCCTGGCCAGTCGCGCTCCAATTGCCCGGCCAAGCCCTTGGCTTCGGCGAGCGGCAGGATTTTCAGGCCGGCCAGATCCAGCGTCTGGCTCAGGGCCTGGCGCAGATGGGGATCATCGTCGATCAGCACGACCTGGATGCGGTTGTCGATGGTCATGCACTTCGGTCCTCGGACGGTTGCAGGCTCACGCCCGGTGCGCCTGCGCGCAGTTTCAGGGTAATCAGGGCGCCGCCTTCCTTGTGGTTGGCGAACGACAGTTCACCGCCGAAGGCGCGCATCAGGGTTTCGCAAATCGCCAGCCCCAGACCGAGCCCCTGCGTACGGGTCTTGGTGGTGTAGAAGGGCTCGCTGGCGCGGCCAAGAGCCTCCATGCAAAAGCCGGGGCCGTTGTCGCGAATGTACAGATTGACGCCGTCGGCGGTGGATTGGGCACTCAACCAGAGTTTACGCGGCGGGCCTTTTTCCGTCAGCGCGTCCAGTGCGTTGGCCAGCAGGTTGCCGAGCACCTGGCGCAGACGGGTTTCCCCGGCCTCGACCCACAGCGTGGCGGCGGGCAAATCGCGGATCAGCTCGACTTCCATGCTCCGCCGACGCTTGGCCAACAGCGCCAGCGCGTCGTCGAGCGCCGGTTGCAGCGCGACGCTTTCCGGCGCGTGGCGATCACGCCGGGCAAAGGCGCGCAGGTGCGCGATGATCGAAGCCATGCGGCCGGTCAGTTCGCTGATCAGTTTGAGGTTGCCGCGCGCATCGTCGGTGCGCTGATGATCGAGCAGCACTTCGGCGTTTTCCGCGTAGCTGCGGATGGCGGCCAGCGGTTGATTCAGTTCATGGCTGATGCTTGCCGACATGGTCCCGAGCGCCGACAACTTGCCGGCCTGCACCAGGTCATCCTGGGCGCGTACCAGTTCCTGCTGGGCGTGTTCGCGCTCCAGCACTTCCTGTTTCAGTCGGCGGTTCAGGCCTTCGAGGTCGCTGGTTCGTTCAGCGACCCGGCCTTCCAGTTCGCGCCGGGCCTTGGCTTCGAAGGCGATCCGTTCGAGGTAGTGACGGCGCCGTTGCATCATCAGGCCGAGCAGCAGCATCAACACCAGCAGCGTCGCGCCGCCGATGGCGACCACCGTGCGCACCGGGCGATCAATCAAAGTGCGCGGTGCAAGAATGCTGACGCTCCAGCCGGTTTCGTCGATCTGCCGGGTCTGGGTCAGCCAGGCGTCAGGATTGAGATTCAACGGTTTCGGGTCGCGGGTCGGATAGGGTTGAATCGCGGTGATTGCCTCGCGCTCACCCTCGCCCAGTGGCCGGGTCGCGCGGAATCGCCACTCTGGCCGCGAGGTGAGGATGACCACGCCGTTGTGGTCGGTGACCAGCAGTTGTTCCGGAGTTTTACCCCAAAGGCTTTCGGTGTGGTCCAGGTCGACCTTGACCACCAGCACGCCGAGGATTTTTTCGCCGTCACGCACGGCCGCCGCAAAGAAGTAACCGCGTTTGGCCGAGGTGGTGCCCAGCCCGAAAAACCGCCCGAGACGCCCGGCCATGGCTTCGCTGAAGTAGGGGCGGAACGAAAAATTCCGGCCGACGAAGCTGTCGTGTTTGTCCCAGTTGGACGCCGCAAGGGTCTTGCCGGTGGTGTCCATCAGGTACATGACTTCGGCACCGGTCTGCGCGCTGATGTTCTTCAGCAGGCGGTTGGCATTGCCTTGGGTCACACCGTCGTCGGGGGCCCCGAGCGTGGCGCGCAGGGCCGGCAGGTCGCCGAGGATCTGCGGCAGCACTTCATAACGGTGCAGGGTGCCCAGCAGGTTGGCGACGTACAAGTCGAGGGTCTGCCGGTTCTGCCCGGCCAGTTCGCTGCGGTAATAACGCTCGGCCAGATGCTCCAGCGGCCACAGCAACGGCGCCAGGCACAGCGCCAGCAGGGCGAGGCTACGCCAACGGGGTCTGCGGGGGAGGGTTGGAGTCATGAGCATCAGGCGCCTGAGGGTACAGGCGCATTATGCCTAGGCTTGCCCGGCAAGACACTCGCGCAGCGCGGTTTGCCAGTCTGGCTGACTGACGCCCCATTCGCGGAGCAGGCGACTGCAATCGAGGCGCGAGTTCAACGGTCGGGCGGCAGGCGTCGGGTAATCGCTGGAAGGGATGGGCAACAGGTGCGCGCAAGGCTTGCCCTGTTTGCGCAGCGCTTCACCAATGGCCTGGGCGAAACCGAACCATGAGGTTTCACCTTGAGCGGTCAGGTGATAAGTGCCCCAGGCGCCCCGCTCACCGGCCTGCCAGCGCTCGATCAGGGCGAGGGTGCTGTTGGCGATCGTGCCGGCCCAGGTGGGCGCGCCGATCTGATCGGCAACGATGCGCAACTCGGGTTTTTCTTGCAGCAGACGCTGCATCGTCAGCAGGAAATTGCTGCCACTGGCCGAGTAGACCCAACTGGTCCGCAGAATCAGATGCATGCCCCCCACCGCCGTGATGGCTTGTTCGCCAGCCAGTTTGCTCTGGCCGTAGACCCCCAGCGGCTTGGGCGCGTCGGCTTCGTTGTAAGGCTCGCCCTTGCTGCCGTCGAACACATAATCGGTGGAGTAGTGAATCAGCGGGATGCCCAGCGCCAGTGCTTCTTCGGCCAGAATTCCCGGGCCCGTCGCGTTGATGGCGAACGCCAGCTCAGGTTCGCTTTCTGCCCGATCGACCGCCGTGTGAGCGGCGGCGTTAATGATCAGGTCGGGACGAACGCGCCGGACCTGCTGACGAATCTGCTCCGGTTGAGCCAGATCGAGTTGATCGCGCCCCAGCACCATGAGTTCATCAGCCGCGCTCAAGCGGCGCTGCAGTTCGCGGGCGACCTGGCCGTGCTGGCCAATGATGAGAATTCGCAAAGGGATTTTCATGGAAGCAGTTCAGATTCCTGCCAGCTTTTACCGTGTTGGTCCTTTTCTGACAGTTGAGGCGCTTCTTCCAGTTCCCAGTCGATGGCCAGTGTCGGATCGTCCCAGCGAATGCAGCGATCTGACGCCGGGTCGTAATAGTCGGTGGTTTTGTAGAGAAACTCGGCGTACTCGCTGAGTACCAGGAAGCCATGGGCGAAGCCTTCCGGTATCCACAACTGACGATTGTTCTGTGCGGACAAACGCACACTGGCCCAGCGTCCGAAGTTTGGCGAACTGCGGCGGACATCAAGGGCCACATCGAGTACTTCCCCCGCAGTCACCCGAACCAGCTTGCCCTGGGTGTGTTGCACCTGATAGTGCATGCCACGCAGCACGCCTTTTCGCGAACGCGAGTGGTTGTCTTGAACGAACGCTTTCTTGAGGCCGGTGGCGTTTTCAAACTCACGGACATTGAAGCTTTCATAGAAAAACCCACGTTCGTCACCAAAGACCTTCGGCTCGATAATCAGCACACCTGGTAACTGGGTGGGGGTGACTTTCATTACGCTTCTCCGGCAATCGTATAGAGATACTGGCCATAACCGGTCTTGCCGAAATACTTCGCTCGCTCAAGCAAGTGCTCGCGATCGATCCAGCCATTCATGTAGGCAATTTCTTCGAGACAGGCCACTTTCAGTCCCTGGCGGTGCTCGATGGTTTGCACGTATTGCGACGCTTCAAGCAGGCTGTCGTGAGTGCCGGTGTCGAGCCAGGCGAAACCGCGGGTAAAGCGCTCGACCTGAAGTTTGCCGCGTTGCAGATAGGCGTTGTTAACATCGGTGATTTCCAGCTCGCCGCGCGGTGACGGTTTGACGGCCTTGGCAATGCGGATAACGTCATTATCGTAGAAATACAGCCCGGTGACCGCATAGCTGGACTTTGGCTTGAGCGGTTTTTCTTCGATCGAGATGGCGCGGCCTTCTGCGTCGAAGTCGATCACGCCAAAGCGCTCCGGGTCCTTGACCCAATAGCCGAATACCGTCGCGCCGCTGGTTTGCTGCGCCGCTCTTTGCAACTGGCCACCGAAGTGCTGACCGTGGAAGATGTTGTCACCGAGGATCAGGCACACCGGGTCGTCGCCGATGAATTCCTCACCAATCAGAAACGCCTGGGCCAGGCCATCCGGCGTAGGCTGTTCGGCGTAGCTGAAATGGACGCCGAACTGACTGCCGTCACCCAGCAGGTTGCGGTACTGCGGCAGATCCTGCGGGGTGGAAATCACCAGGATTTCCTTGATGCCAGCCAGCATCAACACCGAGATCGGGTAGTAGATCATCGGCTTGTCGTAGATCGGCAACAGCTGTTTGGAAACGCCTAGCGTGATCGGGTGCAGGCGCGTGCCCGACCCTCCAGCCAACACAATTCCTTTCATCATGCGAGTAACTCCTTGATATCGGTGGAGCCTAGTCGTTCACCCTGATAACTGCCATCTTGAACGCGGCGGCACCATTCCAGGTTTTCCAGATACCACTGAACGGTTTTGCGCAGACCGGTTTCGAAGGTTTCTTCCGGCACCCAACCCAGGTCGCGCTCGATTTTGCCGGCATCGATCGCGTAACGCAGATCGTGCCCGGGGCGGTCCTGGACGAAGGTGATCAAGTCGGCATATCGGGTAACACCGGCTGGTTTGACCGGGGCAAGTTCTTCGAGCAGGGCACAGATGCTGCGCACCACGTCGATGTTCGTCTGTTCGTTGTGTCCGCCAATGTTGTACGTCTCGCCGACGACACCTTCGGTGACTACTTTGAGCAACGCTCGTGCGTGATCCTCGACGAACAGCCAGTCGCGGATCTGCAGGCCGTTTCCGTAGACCGGCAGCGGTTTGCCGGCCAGCGCGTTGAGAATCACCAGCGGAATCAATTTTTCGGGGAAGTGGAACGGGCCATAGTTGTTCGAGCAGTTGGTCAGCAATACCGGCAGCCCGTAGGTGCGCTGCCACGCGCGGACGAGGTGGTCCGAGGCCGCTTTGCTGGCGGAGTACGGCGAGCTTGGCGCGTACGAAGTCGTTTCGGTGAACAGATCATCGACACTGTGCAGGTCGCCGTAGACTTCATCGGTGGAGATATGGTGGAAGCGGAAGGCGCTTTTTTCCGGCTCGGCCAGCGTGTGCCAATAGGCGCGAGTGGCTTCCAGCAAGCTGTAGGTGCCGACGATATTGGTTTGAATGAAGTCCGAAGGCCCATCGATGGAGCGGTCGACATGGGACTCAGCCGCCAGGTGCATGATGGCGTGTGGCTGGAAACGTGTCAGTACGGCGCTCACGGTGGCTTGGTCGACAATATCGGCCTGCACGAACTCGTAGCGAGTGTCGGTGGCAATGCTGGTCAGCGATTCGAGATTGCCCGCATAGGTCAGTTTGTCCAGGTTGAGCACTTCATGCTCGGTGTGCCGAATCAGCTGGCGAACCAGGGCAGAGCCGATGAAACCGGCGCCGCCGGTGATAAGAATACGCATGTGGGCCAGCCTTTTTTTCCGTCAGACGATATAGCGAAGATCATAGCTTGTCGGCAGGAGAGTGGTGGTGCAAGAGGGTTGTGTCTGCAATTTGGGTTTTGTGGCGTAAACAGGGGGTTGATTATCGACCGATGCGGTGGCGATATAAGCGCCTAATAAAATTTCAGGGGTTGTTGTATGCCGCTCGCCACGTTGATTCATCGCGCCAGTTTGCCCAGCCCGCAAGTGTCTGCGGAGCAAGCGCTTGAGCTGCTCGAGGGGCATTACGGGCTGAGCGCAAAGCTGCAGGCGCTCGGCAGCCAGCAAGACCTGAACTTCCGCGTTGACAGTAAGCATGGGCGTTTCGTCCTGAAAATCTGCCGGGGCGACTATTCGGTGCTGGAGCTGCAAGCCCAGCATGCCGGGCTCAAGCATCTGGCCGAACACTCCGGTGTGCCGGTGCCGCGAGTGATTGCCGCGCAAAGCGGCGCCGACCTGCTGTCACTGGAAATCGACGGGCAAGCGGTGCACGTACGCCTGCTCGAATACATCGAGGGCCAGTCGCTTACACATCTCGATCATCTGCCCGGATCCGTGGTGGCCGGTTTCGGCCGACTCTGCGGCGAAATGGACCTGGCGCTGGCCGCTTTCGATCATGCGGGCCTTGAGCGCACCCTTCAGTGGGACGCCCGCCACGCGAATGCGTTGATCGCGCATTTGCTGCCGGTGATTGCAGATGACCGACAACGCGCGTTGATCGCCGAAGTGGCCGAACAGGCCGAGCGGCATTTGCAGCCGCTGGTGAACAAGTTGCCGGTACAAGCCATTCACATGGACATCACCGACGACAACGCGGTCTGGCAGCGCGATGCGCAACGCCAGTGGCAATTGCAGGGCGTGATCGATTTTGGCGATCTGGTCCGCACGTGGCGCATTACCGACCTGTCGGTGACCTGCGCGGCGCTGCTGCACCATGCCGGTGGCGATCCGTTCTACATTTTGCCGGCGGTTCAGGCTTATCACGCGGTCAATCCGTTGCAACACGAAGAGCTGCTGGCGCTGTGGCCATTGATCGTTGCGCGGGCGGCGGTGCTGGTGCTCAGCGGCGAGCAGCAGGTCAGCATCGACCCGGGTAATGCCTACAGTCGCGACAACCTGACCCATGAGTGGGAGATTTTCCGCGTGGCCACGTCGGTGCCGTTGGCGTTGATGGAAGCGGCGATCCTCACCTCGGTGGGTCACAGCCTGCCGGACATCGGCAGCGAAGGCTTCGCACCGCTGCTGCCGAGCCTGGTCGGGCGTGAGTTTGCCTTGATCGATCTGGGCGTATTGAGCCCGCATTTCGAGGCCGGTAACTGGGAGCAGGAGGGGATCGATCAGCGTCTGTTGAGCGAAGCGGCTGCGGCCCACGGCTTGGCAGCGAGCCGTTATGGACAATACCGTTTGTCCCGCACCCGCCCGGACAGTGCGTCGGAGCCAGACACCTGCCCATTGCATGTCGAGTTGCGGGTGCCTCACGGCACTGCGGTCGAATCGCCGTTTGCCGGGGTTGTTCATCAACCGGCGCCGGGTGTGCTGCAACTGGACGGCCCACAGTTGAGCGTGCGGTTGTGGGGCGTGACACCGTCGCTGCACACGGGTGCAGCACTGGTCAAAGGCCAGGTATTGGGTTCGGTCAGCGGCCCGTTGCGGGTGCAGTTGTGCCGAGGCGCGGCGCTCGATGCGCCGTTGTTTTGCACGCCTTCGCGCGCGGCGGCCTGGCAAGCGTTGTGCCCGTCACCGGCGGCGTTGCTGGGGCTGGCGTGCGATGCCGAGGCAGAGCTTGATTCGCAGACTTTGCTGGCGCGCCGCGACGCCAGTTTCGCCCGGACCCAGAAGCACTATTACGTCGACCCGCCGCGCATCGAGCGCGGCTGGCGCAATCACTTGATCGACATGCAGGGTCGCTCCTATCTCGACATGCTCAACAACGTCGCGGTGCTTGGCCATGGTCACCCGCGCATGGCCGCGGTCGCCAGTCGTCAGTGGTCGCTGCTCAACACCAACTCGCGGTTCAACTACGCAGCGGTTGCCGAGTTTTCCGAGCGCTTGCTGAAACTGTCGCCGGAGGGCATGGACCGGGTGTTCCTGGTCAACAGCGGCAGCGAGGCCAACGACTTGGCGATCCGCCTGGCGTGGGCCTACAGCGGCGGCCGCGACATCATCAGCGTGCTGGAGGCGTATCACGGCTGGACCGTGGGCGCGGACGCGGTCTCGACCTCGATCGCCGACAACCCCAAGGCCTTGAGCAGCCGTCCCGACTGGGTGCACCCGGTAACCGCGCCGAACACCTATCGCGGCGAATTCCGTGGCCCGGACAGTGCGCCGGATTATGTGCGCAGCGTCGAACACAACCTGGCGAAAATCGCGGCGCAGCAACGCCCGCTGGCCGGTTTCATCTGCGAGCCGGTGTATGGCAATGCCGGTGGTATTTCGCTGCCGCCGGGTTACCTGAAACAGGTCTATGCAATGGTTCGTGCGCAGGGCGGCGTGTGCATCGCCGACGAAGTGCAGGTGGGTTACGGCCGCATGGGCCATTTCTTCTGGGGCTTCGAAGAGCAGGGCGTGGTGCCGGACATCATCACCATGGCTAAAGGCATGGGTAACGGCCAACCGCTGGGCGCGGTGATCACCCGTCGGGAAATCGCCGAAGCGCTGGAGGCCGAGGGCTACTTCTTCTCGTCGGCGGGGGGCAGCCCGGTCAGTTGCCAGATCGGCATGGCCGTTCTGGATGTGATGGAGGAGGAAAAACTCTGGGAAAACGCCCAGGTCGTGGGCGGGTATTTCAAGGAGCGTCTTGAGGCGCTGATCGACAGTCATCCATTGGTAGGCGCGGTGCACGGTTCCGGTTTTTATCTGGGCGTGGAGTTGATCCGCAACCGCGAGACCCTGGAACCGGCGACCGAGGAGACGACGGCGCTGTGTGACCGGTTGCGGGAGCTGGGGATTTTCATGCAGCCGACCGGTGATTACTTGAACGTCCTCAAGATCAAACCGCCGATGGTTACGTCGCGCCAGAGTGTGGATTTCTTTGTCGACATGCTGGCGAAGGTGCTTGACGAAAACCTGTAGGAGCCGGCTTGCCGGCGATAGCGGCAGGTCAGTCGACGTAAATGTTGAATGATAAGACGCCATCGCTGGCAAGCCAGCTCCTACAGGTGGCGGGGGTGACTAAGTCCGATTGTTATCGGGTTTTAGTGCTGTTGTTTTCGACAGAAGGAAGATTAATCGCTTTTAAAGCCGATTTTTATCGGCTATAAAGTCGCCATTGCCGCGGCGTGTCTCTTCACGTCCGGCGCTTCCCTTTCTGTCATCGGTCGATGCCAAACTCGACCCACAGCACTTGCCCGGAGATGATTCATGAGCCGTATCGTTACCGTCGCCGCCACCCAGATGGCCTGTTCCTGGGACCTTGAAGCCAACCTCGAAACCGCTGAAAGGCTGGTCCGTGAGGCTGCGGCCAAAGGCGCGCAGATCATCCTGATCCAGGAACTGTTCGAGGCACCGTACTTCTGCCAGAAGCCGAACCCGGATTACCTGCAACTGGCCACGACGGTTGAAGACAACGTCGCCATCAAGCATTTCCAGAAAGTCGCCAAAGAACTGCAAGTAGTGCTGCCGATCAGCTTCTACGAACTGGCCGGTCGCGCACGTTTCAACAGCATTGCGATCATCGATGCCGACGGCTCCAACCTCGGGATTTATCGTAAAAGCCACATCCCAGACGGCCCTGGCTATCACGAAAAGTATTACTTCAACCCGGGCGATACCGGCTTCAAAGTCTGGAACACCCGCTACGCGAAAATCGGCGTAGGCATCTGCTGGGATCAGTGGTTCCCGGAATGCGCGCGCAGCATGGCGTTGCTGGGTGCGGAAATTCTGTTCTACCCGACGGCCATCGGCAGCGAGCCGCACGACAAGACCATCTCGTCCCGCGATCATTGGCAGCGTGTGCAACAGGGCCATGCCGGTGCCAACCTGATGCCGCTGATCGCCAGTAATCGTATCGGCAATGAGGAGCAGGACGGGTACGACATCACCTTCTACGGCTCGTCGTTCATCGCCAACCAGTTCGGCGAGAAGGTTCAGGAACTCAATAAAACCGAAGAAGGCGTATTGGTTCATCGCTTCGACCTCGACGAACTGGAGCACATCCGCAGCGCATGGGGCTCGTTCCGTGATCGCCGCCCGAACCTATACAATGCGCTCAAAACCCTCGACGGTTCCCTGGAGTCCTGACCGCATGACCACTTTAAACAGCACCCCGCGCGCCGACGGCTTCTACATGCCCGCCGAGTGGGCGGCGCAAACCCAAACCTGGATGATCTGGCCAGAGCGTCCGGACAACTGGCGCCTGGGCGGCAAACCGGCGCAAGCCGCACACGTGGCGGTGGCCAAGGCCATTGCGCGTTTCGAACCGGTGACCGTGGCGGTGTCCGCCGGTCAATACGAAAACGCTCGGGCGCGTCTCGATGTGCCGAATATTCGTGTGGTCGAGATGTCCAGCGACGACGCCTGGGTCCGCGACACCGGTCCGACATTCGTCATCAATAACAGTGGTGAAGTCCGTGGCGTGAACTGGGATTTCAATTCGTGGGGCGGTTTTGACGGTGGGTTGTATTCGCCGTGGAACCGCGACTCGCAGGTCGGCGGCAAGATCCTCGAGATCGAGCGCAGCCCGCGTTATCGCACCGAGGGTTTTGTGCTCGAGGGCGGTTCGATTCACGTGGATGGCGAAGGCACGCTGATCACCACTGAAGAATGCCTGCTCAACCGCAATCGCAACCCGCACATGAACCGCGCGGAAATTGAAGCGATGCTCAGCGCGAATCTGGCTGTGGATAAAATCATCTGGCTGCCGGACGGTTTGTTCAACGACGAAACCGACGGCCATGTGGATAATTTCTGCTGCTACGTGCGACCGGGCGAAGTGTTGCTGGCCTGGACCGACGACCCGCAAGACCCGAATTACCCGCGCTGCCAGGCGGCGATGAAGGTGCTGGAAAGCAGCACCGACGCCAAGGGTCGCCCATTCAAGGTGCACAAGATGCCGATTCCCGGGCCGCTGTATGCGACCGAAGAAGAGTGCGCCGGTGTCGACCCGGTGGACGGAACTCAGGAGCGCAATCCGACCGTGCGTCTGGCCGGTTCCTACGTGAACTTTCTCATCGTCAACGGCGGCATCATCGCGCCAAGTTTCGACGACCCACTGGATGGTCCGGCCAAAGAGATTTTGCAGAGCCTGTTCCCGCAACACGAAGTGGTGATGGTGCCGGGCCGCGAACTGTTACTGGGAGGCGGTAACATCCACTGCCTTACCCAACAACAGCCCGCGCCGCACAAGGAGTGAGTGGGGTTGTAACAGCTTGAGTTGATTGCTAAATCGCTCAGGCAAACGTTTTCCCCGTACGCCTCGCAGAAAGCCCGCAGCCCGTCAGGACTGCGGGCTTTTTTTGTATCCGCTCGTCGACCATCCAGACACATTGGCACAGCTCTTGTATCTCACCAGGTGTAGACAGGGAGGGGGAGGACTTCGATGTTCTGTCATAAACCTTGGATAAGTTAGCCGCTCACAAACCAGGAGAGAGCGCGGAAATGAACGCCGAAATGAATGTGGTGAGCGAGCGGGCATTGCATCCCCTGGCAGTAAAGAACAGCGATTCGCTCCAGATTCTGGCGCACTGGTTGAAGTCCAATGGAACGCGTCAGATCAGGGAACCTGATCCGCGCCGGATGATGATCGAGCGTTACCCCGCTGGTTTATTCAGCGAAGCGGAACTGGAAGCGTTGTGGGATGTGATGGAAGGATAAGAAGAAAAACAACGGATTGATAAAAGCGCTGCCGGGAGGGCGGCGCTTTTTTATGGGCGATGGTTTTGTGGGAGTTACGCAGACCCCTGTAGGAGCTGGCTTGCCAGCGATGGCGGTTTTTCATCCAGCATCAATGTTGAATGTTATGGCCTCATCGCTGGCAAGCCAGCTCCTACAGGGAGGTAGTGTG
This sequence comes from Pseudomonas sp. BF-B-15, assembly GCF_019946675.1. Taxonomy (NCBI): domain Bacteria; kingdom Pseudomonadati; phylum Pseudomonadota; class Gammaproteobacteria; order Pseudomonadales; family Pseudomonadaceae; genus Pseudomonas; species Pseudomonas sp. BF-B-15. The sequence continues at coordinate 9,423 of NZ_JAGYFZ010000096.1, read as the reverse complement.
AAGTCTGGATCTTTGGTGTTTAGAAGCTGTAAGTCCCGGTCACCACCACGCTGCGCGGTTCACCCGGTTGAATCTGCGCCGCGCTGGTGGCCGACGAGTAATAGGTTTTGTCGCTGATGTTGTTCAGCGCCGCGCGCAAATCCCAATCCTTCTGACGGAACCCGGCCAACGCATCCCAACGGCCATAACCCGGCAGTACGGTGGTGTTGAGGTTGTCGGCGTAGCGCTGGCCCACCAGGGTCAAACCGGTTTCGGCGTACCAGCCCATTTCCGGTTTCCAGGTCAGGAACAGGCTGCCGTTGTGCTTGGCCACGTTGCTGATGCGCTTGCCTTCAAAGCCGTTGTTGTCCTTCTCGACCGTCGCGTCCTGCACGCCCACGCCACCGCGCACGTACCAGTTGCCGACAATCTTGCCGGTGCCGGTCAGCTCGATCCCGCGGGAACGTTGCTTACCGGTAAGCAAGGTAATGGTCGGGTTGAGCGGATCGCTGGTGCGACGGTTGTAAAGCTCCAGTTCGTAGATCGCCAGCGTGGTGCTCAGGCGATCATCGAGCCAGTCGCTCTTCACGCCGATTTCCTTCTGCTTGGTCAGCTCGGGGCTCAGGTCGTTGGTGTTGCCGGCAGCGCCAGGCGTGATGCCGATCAAGCCACCGCCCACCGGGGAAAAGGTCTTGGTCCATGACGCATAGAAGGAGTGATTCTGCAGTGGCGTCCAGACCAGTCCTACACGTGGGCTGGTGCTGTGGCTGTCGCGGTCCTCGGAAATGTCCCGCAGGTTGTTGGTCGATTCGATGTCGAAGGTGTCATAGCGCAGACCGCCCAACAGTTGCCATTCATCGTTCAGGCGCAGTTGATCCTGCACGTACACCGCACGGCTTTCGACTTCGGTGTGGTTGTCGCTGGATACCTGCATGCGTCCGGTGTGACGCAAATTGCGATTAGGGCTGTTCAGGTTCAGCGCCGGAACGGGCCGACTGCCGGGGCCGGTTGTGGCGGCGGTGTACAGGATCGGGTCGCGGCGCTGGCTGCCGATTTCGATGCCGGTCAGCAATCGATGCTCAAGGCCAAAGGTATCGAAACCGCCCTCCAGCTCAACGTTGTTAAACACGTTGCGGGTATTCAGGTCCTGCTGCCAGTGCTGGCGCGTGACCAAGTTGGTCGCCGGGGTGTAGCCGATCAGGTAGGTGTTGTCGAAATCGCTGTTGAGCTTGAACACGCCCAAGGTCTGACGCAGTTGCCAGTTCTCGTTGATGTCATAGCTGAGTTTCGAGCGCAGGGATTGCGACTTGTCATCGATGAAATCGTTATCGCTGCCGTAGGTCGTATCCCGTCCGACATCGGCCGGGCGTCCGTTGACACCGGGAATTCCGCGATCCGGCGTACGGTTGTAGCGGCTGTATTCGTACTGCACCAACCAGTTCAGGTCCGGTGTCAGTTGCCAGCTCATCGACGGCGCGAACAACTGGCGATTGCCGCTGACGCCATCGCGGAAACTGTTCTGATCCATGTTGCCCATGTTCAGACGCAGGCTGATGTTCTCGCTGGGGTCAGTGCTCAGGTCCGCGTAAAGGCTGCGCAAATCGTTGCTGCCACCCTGGGCTTCGATGGTCGAACGGCGGCCGAATTCCGGCAACTTGCTGACCCGGTTGACGATCCCGCCCTGGCTGCCACGGCCGTACAACACCGCCGCCGGCCCCTTGAGGACTTCGATGCGCTCGATGTTGTGCAGGTCGCGCACGTATTGGCTGTCGTCCCGAATACCGTCCAGGTAAAAGTCGTTGCTGGCGTCGAAACCGCGAATGCGCAAGCTGTCGAAACGGGTGTCGGCGCCGCTGCTGACGTTGGGCATTCCGCTCAGCGCCGTGCCCAGATCGTTGGTCCCGTAATCGACGACGTTCGAGGTTTTTATCGAGTCGATGGCTTGTGGCACGTAGCGTACCGGCGTGGCCGTGCGGGTCGCTGTGCTGGTTTCTTTCACACGTGGATCGTCAGCCTCTGCTTCGGCGCTGATCGAAGTAGCCGGCAGGGTTGTAGGCGCGGCGTAGGAAAAACCGGCAGATAGCAAGGCAGAGAGCCCAAGACTGAAGGGCGTAAGACGAAATGGGGCAGGCATTAAGGACGCATCCGTAGGATTTTGGGTAGTATCGTGAAGGGTGCGAATGGTAATGCTTGCTATTTACTTCCGTGAATTATTCCTGAGAAGTTCCTTTGTTTGATTGTTTCAATTTGTGTCGTAGTTGTTACAGAAAGGATTTTCAGCATTCGACCGATTCATGAAACAGACTGAAAGCCATTCCGGCGTTTTTCAGAAACCGTCGCGGGGCTAACCTGCCGGCATCGATTTTTCCTACCTTATCGCCGGAGCCTTCCCATGATCCTTCACTACATTTACGACCCGTTGTGCGGCTGGTGCTACGGCGCAAAACCATTGGTGCAAGCCGCTCAGGCCGTTCTGCCGGTGATTGCCCATGGCGGCGGCATGATGACTGGCGCCAACCGCCAGAGGGTCTCGCCACGTTTGCGTGACTACGTGATGCCCCACGACCGGCGCATCGCCGAGTACACCGGTCAGCCATTCGGCGAAGCGTATTTCGAAGGGTTGCTGCGTGACGAAACGGCGGTGTTCGACTCCGCTCCGCCGATTGCCGCCGTGCTCGCGGCGCAGCAGATCGCTGGCCGTGGGCTGGAGTTGTTAGGCCGTTTGCAGAGCGCGCATTACGTGGAAGGGCGGCGTATCGCCGATGAAGCCGTGTTGATCGAACTCGCCAGCGACATCGGTCTGGAAGCCGAAGCCTTCCTGTCAGCGTTTGAAAACGCCGATACCGATGGCCACATCAAAGCCAGTCGCGCCTTGTTGGCCAACGTCGGCGGCCATGGTTTCCCGACCTTCGCCCTGGAGCAGGATGGCCAGTTCACGTTGATCGACATCAGCCCGTGGCTGGGCAAGCCGCAAGCCTTCGCGGCATGGCTGAGTCAATCGCTTCCCGCAGACGCCGCGACATCCGAGTTTCAAGCCTGTGGCCTCACCGGCTGTGCCCACTGAATTCTCCCGGAGCCTCTCATGGATAACCTGAGCCTGATCAAAAGCACCTACGAAGGCGCCAACTCCCAGGAAAATGCGCGAAACACCGCCGCAGCCCTGGCCGATGACATTCGCTGGACCGAAGCCGCAGGCTTTCCCTACGCCGGCACCTACGTTGGTTTTGACGCCATCGTCGAGAACGTCTTCAAGCGTCTGGCCACCGAATGGGAAGGTTTTCAGCTGAAGATCGAGGACTACGTCGCACAGGGAGACAAGGTGTTTGCCTACGGCAATTACAGCGGAGTCTACAAAGCCACCGGCCGCTCGATGAATGCTCGCGTCGCCCATTTGTGGACCATCGCCAATGGCAAAGTTACCCATTTCGAACAATTCGTCGACAGCCACACCGTGCAGCTGGCAATCGTAGACAAGTAATTTCTTAGACGATTTTCACCTAATCACAGACGATTCATGAAATTGACACATGGTTAAGGGCGCGGATAGGATTCGCCCCAACGCCTGTGGCTAACCGCCATGACTCAAAAAAATAAAAAGGCCCGCTCCGCGATTTATCGTGGGCGGGCCTTTTTGTTTTCGGGTGAAAAAAGAGTGCGATAGCGCCGTTTCAGCCGTTCGACACAGCGCGTATCAACCCGAAATAAGGAAAAGAACAAAATGTTGAATAAGCGAATCAGCCTGATCGCTCTGGGGATGTTGAGTGCGACACAGGCCATGGCTAACGACCAGGCCGAATCCAAGGGTTTTGTTGAAGACAGCAGCCTCAAAGTGCTGCTGCGCAATGCGTACATCAATCGTGACTACAAAGACAGTCGTGAGGACAAAGCCGAGTGGGGCCAAGCGGCCATCGGCACGTTCTCGTCCGGTTTCACCCAAGGCACCGTCGGTGTGGGTGTGGATGCGTTCGGTCTGTACGCACTGCGTCTGGATGGCGGCAAGGGTCGCACCGGCGCGCAAGGCATCGACTTCTTCAAGAAGGGCGACAGCGGCAACGCGGCTGACGACCTGTCGAAGGGCGGCGCTGCGGTCAAATTCCGTCTCTCCAGCACCACGCTGACTTACGGTGACCAGATGCCGGCCCTGCCGGTGTTGAGCTACGACAACGTGCGCCTGCTGCCGGAAAGCTATACCGGCACGCTGATCACCTCCAAGGAGATCAAAGGCCTGGAACTGAACGCCGGTCGCTTCACCGCCGAATCGCGCAAAAGCGCGGAAGGCCGTGACAGCGGTGGCCTGAAGTCGATCAACGTATTGGGCGGTAGCTACCAGTTCACCGAGCAGTTCAAGGCTGCGGTGTACGCGTCTGACGTTGAAGACGTGTTGAAGAAGCAATACGTGAACGCCAACTACGTGTTCCCGATCGACAAGGATCAGTCCCTGACCCTCGACTTCAACGGCTACCGCACCAAGCTGGACGATTCCTACGTCCGCGAAAGCGGTGCAACCGGCGATGACAACAAAATCTGGAGCCTGGCAGCTACCTTCGCCACCGGCCCGCACTCGTTCACCGTCGCTCACCAGCGCAGCACCGGCGACAGCAACCTGGGCTACGCCTACGGCGGCTATCAGAAGGATCAAGGTCGCGTCGGTGACGGTGGCAACACCATCTACCTGGCGAACTCCTACTGGTCCGACTTCAACGCTGAAGACGAGCGCAGCTGGCAGGTCGGCTACGGTCTGGACTTCAGCACGTTCGGCGTTCCGGGCCTGAGCTACAACGTGGCTTACGTGCGCGGCGACAACATCACCACCTCCACCAGCGAAGGCGGTACCGAGCGCGAAATCTTCAACCAGTTCAAGTACGTCGTGCAAAGCGGCCCGGCCAAAGACCTGAGCGTGAAACTGCGCAGCTCGATCCTGCGTGTTTCGCAGAAGTCGAGTGAGTACAACGTCAGCGGCAACGAAGTCCGTGTGTTCGTCGACTACCCGATCAACATTTTCTGATGATCGGTTGCCGTATCGAGGCCTGATTAGAGGCTGAGAACGAAGAAGCCCCGACTGGTTCGGGGCTTTTTTGTGGGCGGCGCGAGGCTCTAGGTCGCGGCAAGTGCGTCAGGTGCTCAACGACTACTGACGCAAAATGATCAAAACGAGCATCCAGAATGATTGATTTGCGCAATTTGTAAGGGTGGCATAAGATTATTTTGACTGAATCAATCACTCTTGTGATCGGTTCAGTCAGTTTCGAGGTGAAACACGTCTTACCCCACAATTATAAAAGGAGACCCTCGTGGCCCAATTTCCTATCAAGCGCACCATAGAACGCATTCCGGGCGGCATGATGATCGTGCCCCTGCTGATCGGTTCGCTGGTCGCCACCTTCATGCCTGATACGCCCAAGTTTTTCGGCTCCTTCACCAACGCGCTGTTCACCGGAGCGTTGCCTATCCTCGCGGTGTTCTATGTGTGCATGGGCGCGAGCATCAACATCAAGGCCACGCCTTACCTGCTGAAGAAGGGCGGCACGCTGCTGATTACCAAAGTCGGCATCGCCGTGCTCATCGGTATCGTGCTCGGGCATTTCCTGGGCGAGCAGCCGATTTCGTCAGGCCTGTTCGCCGGCATCTCGACGTTGGCGGTGGTCGCCGCGATGAACGACACCAACGGCGGTTTGTACATGGCGCTGATGGGGCAGTACGGTCGCTCCGAAGATGTCGGTGCCTACTCGGTCATGTCCCTGGAGTCCGGCCCGTTTCTGACCATGGTCACCCTCGGCATCGCCGGCCTGTCGGCGTTCCCGTGGCCGACGCTGGTGGGCAGTATCCTGCCGCTGGCGCTGGGCATGTTGCTGGGCAATCTCGACCGCGACATGCGCGACTTCCTGGCCAAGGCCGTTCCGGTGATGATCCCGTTTTTCGCTTTGGCGCTGGGCGCAAGTCTGGATCTGCACAACGTCTGGCAGGCCGGTTTGCTGGGTCTCGGCATGGGTGTCGCCGTCGTTGTGTTGACCGGTATTCCACTGTTCTTCGCTGATCGTTTGACCGGTGGCACGGGCGTCGCGGGTGTCGCTGCGGCTACCACCGCCGGGAACGCCGCAGCCGTTCCTGCGCTGATCGCGGCGGCTAATCCGGTGTACGCCGAAGCGGCCAAGAGCGCGACCATATTGGTAGCCGCCTGCGTGGTGGTCACCGCGATTCTTGCGCCGATACTCACTGCCGCCGTCGCCAAGCGCGTACAAAAGCGCAACCCTGTCGTCGTCTCTGAGCAGGAGATCGAACCTCAAAAGCAGGAGGCGTTGCGATGAGGATTCTGATCATCGCCGATGATCTGTCCGGCGCGGCGGATTGCGCCATTGGTTTCGCGAGTGTGGGGCTGCAAACGGTGGTCACGCTCGATCCGCTGAACGACTCGGCCGATGCTCAGGTGATCGCTGCTGATACGGACACTCGCCGCCTCTCTGCGGCGCAGGCTGCCGAGCGCACCGTTGCCGCGTTCAAGGCGCTGCATCAGCCTGGGCAGCGGTTGTACAAGAAAATCGATTCGACCCTGCGCGGTAACTGGGCAGCGGAAGTCGCTGCCCTGCAACCCTTGGCCGGCCTGGCGATCGTCGCCCCGGCATTCCCTGCTACGGGGCGCACGTTGCGCGGCGGTCGGGTCTTCGTGAACGGTCAACCGCTGGAAACCACCGATACCTGGAAGCTCGAAAACGCTGATCGCCCAGCTGACGTAGAAGCGATGCTCATCGCCGCCGGCCTGAGTACCGCGAAGCTGGACCTCGACACTTTGCGCGGCAACGAAAATGCGCTCGCGCAGCACATCACCCAAGTCGCCCGCAGCGGCACGCAAGCGCTGATCGTCGATGCACAAATCGAAGACGATCTGCTGACCCTCGCTCGCCTGACTGCGTCGATGGATCAGCCGCTGTTCTGGATCGGTTCGGGAGGCCTGGCGCGGGAAATCGCTAGCCTTCCGGATTTCTCAGAAACGCGGTTCACGGCCATCGAACCGACGGCGCAGGAAAAAAACCAGGCGCCGATTCTGATCCTCGTCGGCAGCCTTTCCGGCGTCTGCGAGCGGCAATGCGCGCTGCTCAAGGAGCGCGGCGGTGTCAGCGAATTGGTCGTCCCGCCTGAGGTCCTTCGCCAGGGCGTCGCCCATGAAGATTGGGCAACCTGGCAGGCGCGCATTGGCGAGCAACTCGATGGCTGGAGCGACCTGCTGCTGCGCATCGGTCGCGATGATGCGTTCGATCCGCAAGAGGGCGCACAACTTTCAAGCATGTTGGCCGTGCTGGTCGAACCGCACTTCGCCAAGGTCGGCGGCCTGATCGCCACCGGCGGCGAAACGGCGCGGGCCATATTGACCACCGTCGGCATCGACAGCCTGCAACTCATCACCGAAATCGAGGCCGGCGTTGCCTTCGCCCGCCCGACTGTTTCCCGGCAAGGCCATCGTCCCGGCATCGTGACCAAGGCCGGCGCGTTCGGCACCGATCACGCTTTGTATGCAGCATGGCAACACCTGAGCGACAGCGCCGATCGCTCCTCGCCCCAACGCACACGAATCCAAGGACTCGAATGAACACTATGAGCAATTACCTCCCTATCATCGGCATCACCATGGGCGACGCCTCGGGTGTCGGTCCGGAAATCGTGGTCAAGAGCCTGACTCACGACATCGTCTATCAACAATGCCGACCGCTGGTGATTGGCGATGCGCGCCGTCTCGAACAAGCCAATGTGATCGTCGGCGGCAGCGCCAAAATTCGCCGCATCAAGGACGCTTCCGAGGCACGCTACGAGACCGGCGTGATCGACTGCATCGACCTCGACCTGATCCCCGACGACCTGCCATTTGGCGAACTCTCGCCCATCGCCGGTGACGCCGCTTACCAATACATCGCCCGTGCCGTCGAACTGGCGCAGGCCAATCAGATTGACGCGATCTGCACCGCGCCGCTGAACAAGGAAGCGCTGCACGCCGGCGGCCACAAATACCCCGGCCACACCGAAATGCTCGCGCACCTGACCAACGTCGATGAAGTTTCCATGATGCTGGTGGCACCGCAGCTGCGGGTAATTCACGTCACGACGCACATCGGCATCATCGATGCGATCCGCAAGATCGAGCCGGGCCTGGTTCAGCGCACCATTGAGCGTGGCAACGCGACATTGATCAAAGCCGGCATCGCCCGCCCGCGCATCGGCGTGTGCGGAATAAACCCGCATGCCGGTGAAAACGGCCTGTTCGGTTACGGCGAAGAGGAAGAAAAAATCATCCCTGCGGTGAAGCTGTTGCAGGAACGCGGCCTCGATGTCACCGGCCCGCTGCCGGCCGACACCCTGTTCTTCCGCGCCGGACGCGGCGACTTCGATCTGGTGGTCGCGATGTATCACGACCAGGGTCACGGCCCGGTCAAAGTGCTCGGCCTGGAGGCAGGCGTGAACGTCACCGTCGGCCTCGACGTGATCCGCACCTCGGTCGACCACGGCACCGCATTCGACATCGCCGGTAAAGGCATCGCCGATGAGCGCAGCCTGCTCGAAGCGCTGCGCCAGGGCGCGGAACTGGCTACGCGACGGGGATGAGTCGCAGGGGCGCTGTCGTGTAAGATCGACCACCGTCCACCGTGCGAGACCCGCCATGAAAGCCTCCGAACGCCACCGCGCCATCCTCGACCTCGTACGCATCGGCGATGCCAACGTCGAGCAATTGAGCGCGGCCCTCGGCGTTTCCGAAGCCACGGTGCGACGCGACCTGACCATGCTCGCCAAACAACGGCACCTGGTGCGCACCTACGGCGGCGCCACCGCCGTGGTCGGCGTGCATGAACCGGAAGCCTCCCTCGAAGAACGCAAAACCAGTCAGTGGGAACAGAAAGACGCCATCGCCCAAGCGGCGGCGGCGCATGTCCAGGACGGCGACACCGTCCTGCTCGACGGCGGCACCACCTGCGCCGCGCTGGCCCATCACCTGTGCTCGCGACAAGACGTGCACGTGGTCACCAACAACCTGCTGGCAGTGATGACCCTGGCCAATGCGCCGGGCATTCGCCTGACCTTGATCGGTGGCGACTTGCGCGGTTCGAGCATGAGCACGTTGGGGCCGTTGGCGGAGTTGACGTTAAGTCGACTGAGCGTCGACAAAGCCTTCCTCGGCGCGGACGGCGTGGTCGCGGAATTTGGCTTGTGCGAAGCGAGCGCGCAGCAGGCCTATCTCAAGGAATGCATCATCAAACGGGCGGCGCAGATTGTGGTACTCGCCGACACCGACAAACTCGGTCGTGCGCGGCAACAGCACTGGACGCCGATTGAGCGGGAGTGGCGGTTGATTACCGGGGCTACCGCCGATGAAGCTGCTCTCGCACCGTTTCACGCCCTCAAGCAAATCACCGTCGAAACCGTAATCGTCGATTAAACCCCCCGAACGTGTAGGAGCCGGCT
>NZ_JAGYFZ010000095.1:0-22894 GCF_019946675.1 Pseudomonas sp. BF-B-15 | reverse complement strand
AGAGGCCGAGTGGAGGTTCTGCGCAGTGGGCAACCCGGCATGGATGCCGGGTTAGCCGCCCCCGGCCATGGATGGCCGATGGCGGCGGGCCCACGGAGCAGGACCGGAGCGAGGGTATGCCGAGCCTAGGCGAGGCACCGTACGTCAGGGGCGCAGGCGCTTGGTTACTTGGCGCTTTTCCAAGTAACCCGCCGTAAGGGCGGAACCAATAGCCGCCGTTACCCCAGTAATGGATATGTACACCATCAAAAAACTCGTCACCAGACACACAGCCTTCGCGAGCAAGCCCGCTCCCACAAGGTGCCGGATACACCCGCAGGACCACCCCGCTAACTGCTTTCTCAGGTAACAGCACTACTGCAGTGACGAGGATTATTCAGCCCACACCCAACAATCATCGTGATCCCCCCCGCAATTCAAGATGTATCCGATTGTTAAAAACCCGCCAAATGGCTAACCTTCGCGCCTTCTACGACCCAATAGTCACGGGTCTTTCTGACGAAACGCAGTATTTGGATCTGTAACGCGCCGAGGATCAGGCGCAAGGTTTCGTTATGCATGGCAGGAGGCATCACATGCGTTCATTTCTTCTATTGCTGATGGGGTGGGTCTGCGCCACCGCAGCCTGTGCCGAGCCGACGGCCGAGCTGTCGGAACCGGTGGGCGGCTGGCGCTACAACGGCCTGCTCGATCGCAGCGAAAACCCGCAAGTCGCCTACCCAACGCCGCCCATCGACCGGGGCGTACAGCGCAATCGCACGATGATCGAAGGCCAGCTCAAGGCCATCGGCACTCAGCGCGGGCCACACACGCTGGCGGTCAACGGCAATCCTCTGAACCTGTACACCGACGACCAGGGGCGTTTCGCCCGGCCCTACGCGTTTGGCGCAGGCTCCAACAGCGTCGAAGTGCGCAGCGTCGAAGGCCAGTCCCTCAAGCGCGTCCAATTCTATGAAGCCAACAACCTGCGTACCCCGGCGCGGATTCGCGTGGTGCTGGGTTGGGACGATCCGAAAGCCGAACTCGACCTGCACATCATTACCCCCGACGGCCAACATGCGTTCTGGGCTCGCCCGGCGATGAGCAACGGCGGCGGCCTCGACCCGGACGGCGTCGACGGCCCCGGCCCGGAAATGTTCACCATGACCGCGCCGCTGCATGGCACCTATCTGGTTTACGTGAACTATTGGGGCAACTTCGGCAGCGGCGGCTATAACTTCGATGAGACCAGCAACCAGAACGAGGTGATCACCTCGCAGATCAACCTGGTGCTGAACGAAAACACCGTCGACGAAAAACGCGAGACCTTCATCGTGCCCCTGCGCGCGATCGGTGACCTGCTGCTGGTCAAGACTTTCAACTATTAAGCATCCCGCACCACGGATGAACTGGGCGTTGTGAACATGAGCGATAACACTGTTACCCCGGCTGCTGACGCACCTGCTGCCAAACCTTCCCGGCGCTGGCCGTTGCTGTTGGGCGGGCTGATCCTGGTGGCTGGCGTGGCGGCCGGACTTGGCTGGTTCATGCACAAACCCAAGGCGCCGGCGGCGCAATTGGCCAGTGACAAACTGGGCATGAGCCGCCCGGACGGTCTGCTTGAAACCCGCTCCTTGAGCCAATTGCCCAAGGACTTGCTGGCGGTGCCGTTCCTCAAGGAAACCCTGACCGAAGATTTCGTCTTCTATTACGAAGCGCATGCCGATCGCCTCGGCTTGATCGGCAGTCTGCGGCGGATCATCTACGAACATGACCTGAAGTTGCAGGACAGCCTGATCGAGCAGCTTTTCGATCAACCGGCGGATGTCGCGTTGTGGCGCGGGGCGGATGGTCGCCTGAAAGACTTTTTGTTGGTGATGGATCGCGGTGGTCTGGCCAAGGTGCTGGAGCCGCTGGTCAAAGTAGCGCTGGATGATTCGCAGCTGACGCAACTCGGTGACATCAAGGTCGCCGGCGATACGGTGCCGCTGTTTCAGCTCACCTACAACAACAGCAAGGCGCTGCTGTTTGCCTCTCATGGCGACAAGCTGGTGGTGCTGTCCAATCCTTCGAAACTGTACGACAACAGCAATGGCCCGATCGATGAGCCTGGGATGGTTTCGACTCAATCGCTGGAAGCATTGCTCGGCGGTCAGAAACTCTTCCCCGAAGCCTTCGGCCTGCCGCTGCGCGCGCCGGAAGTGAAACAGCGCCTGTCGGTCAATTCCAGCGTGCTGGCCATGGGTTACCAGCGGTTCATCCCGAACTTCGCCGGCCTGCGTTTCGACATGGACGACAAGGGCTGGCACAGCTTCCTCGCCATGGACGAACTGGAAAACCAGCCGGACTTCGATTTCAAACCGATCTGGCAAGCCATGCCGATGGGCGCCAGCGCTTGTGTGGCCTTGCCGCTCGCCGCCGAACAACAGAAGCCGTTGCTGGTGAAGCTCGGCGCCGAAGAAACCGCGGCCCAGGCGCTGACCGAGCACATGGCCGGTGCCGCCGGCCTGTGCTGGTACGCCGATTCGCGGCTGTACACGCCGCTGCTGGTGGCCAGTCTGAATGACGACGACAGCGCCAAACTCGACGGTGACCTGGGCAACTTGTTCAGCTCGATGGTCGGCGCCTACGAAGGCAACGTCGAAGAACACGCGTTCCCGGTGGTCGAGAAGCAGGAAGGTGAAAACCACCAGTGGCAGCGTCAGGTCAGTTCCAATTTCGGCCCTTACAAAGCCAAGGACGCCGAGGACCCGAACGCCATCACCGGCAAGGCCTTCATGCGCGTGAGCCTGGCGCGCCACGGTTCGACGCTGCTGTTCTCCCTCGACGACAAGCTCGTGGACAAAGCCCTCGGCACCCTCGACAAACGCTTCCCGCCGATGGCCGATGTGGTGCCGAAAGACCTGCTGATGCCGGTCTACTTCGGCCCGGATTCCATGGCGCAGCTGATGCAACAGGAAACCCTCGACAGCCTGCCGCAGGACATGGAGCCGGTGTTCTACAACGCCGCGCAAACTTACCTGATCCCGAAACTGCGCAAGCTCGGCGGCTACGGCAAATACGCGCTGACGTTGCCGGAAGGCAGCGAGCCCGACGGCCATTGGCAATGGCTGCCGCTGGAATGGAAAGCGCTGTGACCGCACTTATCCGAGGCCTCGGCCTGCTGGCGATGTTGCTGGGCAGTCGGGTATTTGCCAGTGACGCCGCGCCGCTCGACGTGCAGCAATCCCAGGTATTCCGCGCCTGGTTCGTGCGCATCGCCCAGGAGCAACTGACCCAGGGCCCGAGCCCGCGCTGGTATCAGCAGGACTGCGCGGGGCTGGTGCGTTTTGCCGCCAACGAAGCGCTGAAAGTCCATGACGACAAATGGCTGCGCAGTAATGGCCTGTCCAACCGCTACCTGCCGCCGGAGCTGCAATTGAGCGAGGCGCAACGCAGTCTCGCCCAGCAATGGCAGCAGGGCGGCGGCAAGGTCGGGCCATACGTCAACGCGATCAAACTGATTCAGTTCAACAGCCATCTGGTGGGCCGCGACCTGGCGCAAGCCCGGCCCGGCGACCTGATGTTTTTCGATCAGGGCGACGACCAGCACCTGATGATCTGGATGGGCCGCTACATCGCCTATCACACCGGCACCACCACCCCCACTGACAACGGCATGCGTTCCGCGAGCCTGCAGCAACTCATGACATGGAAGGACACCCGATGGATACCCGACGCAGCCAACCCCAACTTCATCGGCGTCTATCGACTGAACTTTCTCTCCCAATGACCGGTGCCCGCATGCTGCGTTTTCTGTCTCTACTGTTGGTATTGGTCCTGCCTTTTTCGGCAGTGAATGCCGAAGACACCGTCGAACCGAGCGGCTACACGCCGGTGGCCGGCGAAAGCTTTTTCCTGCTGGCGGACAGCAGTTTTGCCAGCGACGAACAGGCGATGGTGCGCCTCGAAGCACCGGGCCGTGACTATCGTCGTTTCCGCATGGAGCCTTACGGCGGCGCGGACATTCGTGTGTACCGCATCGACAAACCGCTGGATTTCCTCAAGCGCCAGAAGAACCTGCACCGCGTGGTCAGCGACGGCCAGTTCAAGGGTGAAGGCCTGTCGAACACCCTCGCGTACCTGTGGGACAACTGGTACCGCAAATCCCGTCGCGTGATGCAGCGGGCGTTTTCCTACGAGTCCCGTAAACAAGTCACCGAGGAAGTGCCGGAACTGAAGATGGGCGCTGCCATCGCCGCGCCAACGCCTTACGACGCGCAGCCGCAATTCGCACTGATCCCGGGCCTGCCGGTGGTCAGTCAGTTCCGTTATCCACTGTGGCAAGCCAAACCGATCCAGCCACCTGAGGGCGTGAACCTCGCCGGTTCGTCCAGCGAGTTCGTCACTGTCGCGCCGGGCAATGTGTACGTCCCGTTGGGCAACCTGAAGCCGGGCCTGTACCTGGTGGAAGCGCTGATCGGCAAGTACCGTGCGACCACCATGGTCTTTGTTTCCAACACCGTGGCCGTGAGCAAGATTGCCGGTGATGAACTGCTGGTCTGGGCGGCGCGTAAACACGAAGGCAGTTCGGTGCCGAAGGTTAATGTGCTGTGGACCGATGGCCTCGGCGTGATGAGCAGCGGTGCCACCGATGCCGATGGTTTGCTGCGCCTGAAACACGTCAGCCCGGAGCGTTCGTTCGTGATCGGCGAGGACGAAGAGGGCGGGGTGTTTGTCTCCGAGAACTTCTATTACGACAGCGAAATCTACGACACCAAACTCTATGCGTTTACGGACCGGCCGCTGTATCGGCCGGGGGATTGGGTGTCGCTGAAAATCGTCGGTCGCGAGTTCAAGAACGCCCGTGACTCGGTGTTGCCGACGGCGGCTGATGTGAATGTCACGGTGCTCGATGCCACCGGCACCGCGCTGCAAACGCTGGCGCTGAAACTCGATTCCAAGGCCGGCACACAAGGTCGTTTCCAGCTGCCGGACAACGCGGTCGCGGGCGGTTATGAACTGCGTTTCAGCTACAAGGATCAGGCCTACAGCAGCGCCTTCCGCGTGGCTGAATACATCAAGCCGCACTTCGAGATTTCGCTGAACCTGGCCAAGCAGGATTACCGCACCGGCGAACCGGTGAAAGGCAGCTTGGTGCTGTTGTACCCGGACGGCAAACCCGTCGCGAATGCCAAGTTGAGCCTGAGCCTGCGTGCCCAGCAACTGTCGATGGTCGATAACGAGCTGCAATACCTCGGGCAATTCCCGGTGGAGCTGACCAGCACCGAACTGACCACCGACTCCAAAGGCAACGCGACTCTCGACCTGCCCGCCGCCGAAAAACCGAGCCGTTACATGCTCACCGTTTTCGCCAGCGATGGCGCGGCGTATCGGGTCAAGACCACCAAGGAAATCCTCATCGACCGTGGCGCCGCGAGTTTCCGCTTGAACGCGCCGCAGCGCTTCAGTGCGGTGGGCGACAAGGTTGCATTCAGCTACCTGAATGAAGGCGGCAGCGAGCAGAACAAAGCGGTCACGCCGAGCGGCTACAGCTGGGTGCGTCTGGAAGATCAGACCTTAGGCGAAGGCAAACTGGCTGCAAGCGACAAAGGCTTCACCTTGGCCTTCGAACGTCCGGGTACTTACAACCTGACGTTGAAGGATGACCATGGTCGCGTGGTCGGTGCCACGGGTCATTCGGTCACCGGCGATGGCGTCAAAGCCGTGCCCGGCACCGTGGAAATCGTCCTCGATAAACCCGAGTACAAGGCGGGTGACGAAGCCCTCGCGCTGATCACTTTCCCCGAGCCTGTCAGCGATGCCTTGCTGTCGCTGGAACGCGACAAGGTCGAAGCCACCGCGCTGATGTCGAAGGGCGGCGACTGGCTGAAAATGGAAAAACTCAGCGACACCCAATACCGCGCGCGCATTCCGGTGAAGGATAACTTTGCGCCGAACCTGACGTTCTCGGTGTTGTACACCAAGGGTGGCCAGTACAGCTTCCAGAACGCCGGCATCAAGGTGGTTGCGCCGCAAATCGACGTCGCCATCGTCACCGATAAAGAGGTGTATCAGCCGGGTGATACGGTGTCCGTTGACCTGACAACGCAGTTCGCCGGCAAGCCGATTCCGGCGCACCTGACGGTCAGCGTTGTCGACGAAATGGTCTACGCGCTGCAACCGGAAGTTGCGCCGACCATCGACCAGTTCTTCTACCACCCGCGCCGCAACAACGTGCGCACCAGCGCCAGTCTGTCGTTCATCAGCTACGACGTCGCGTTGCCGGGCAGCCCCGGTGCACCGGGCAAAGCCAACCGCAGCGAGCGCGGTGTGAAAGTGCTGGAGCGGCCGCGTCGTGAAGACGTCGACACCGCCGCGTGGCAGCCGGAATTGATCACCGACGCCAATGGCAAAACCCGCTTCACCTTCAAGATGCCGGACTCGCTGACCCGCTGGCGCATCACTGCGCGTGCCATCGCCGATGACGGTCAGGTCGGGCAGAAAAAGCAATTCCTGCGCTCGGAAAAGCCGCTGTACCTGAAGTGGAGCGGCCCGACCAAATTCCGCAGTGGCGACAAACCGAATCTCGGCGTGTTCGCCTTCAGCCAGGCGGAAAAACCGGTCAAGGCTGAGCTGGTGATTCATTACGCAGGTGCCGAACAGCGTGTGCCCGTGACGCTGAACAACGGCATCAATTACATCGCGCTGCCGGCGTTTGCGTTGTCCAGTGGCGAGTGGACCGCCGAGTTGGTGCAGGACGGCAAAACCGCTGACGCCCTGGCCGTGCGTCTGACCGCGACCGGCGAAGGTTGGCTCGTTACGCAGAGTCAAAGCCTGGACGTGGCCAGCGGTGATACGCCGCTGACCTTGCCGGCAGATGCGACGGACATTCGCCTGCGTCTGGATGACAGCCCGCAAGCGCTGTTCCGTTCGGCACTGGATGATTTGCTCAGCTATCCGTACGGCGGCGTCGAGCAGACGGCCAGTCGTTTGTTGCCGTTGAGCATTGCGTACCCGACCTTGTCGTCGAACCCGCAGATCCGCGATCGCTTGCGCCTGATCATGCAGAACAGCCGTCTGCGCCTGGTGCAAATGGCCGGGCCATCGGCGAGTTTCACCTGGTGGGGCATGGACGGTGAGCCGGACGCGTTCCTCACCGCGTACGCCTATTACGCCGACTGGCACGCCAGCAAAGCACTGGAACTGAGCCTGCCGCCGGAGCATTGGCAGCGGGTGCTGGAGGTCTATTCGAAGCAGGCGAAAAACACGCCGCTGTTGCAGCGTGCGTTGATCCTGTCGTTCGCCAAGCAGATGCAATTGCCGGTCAACACGTTGCTCAGTGGTTTGATGGATGATCTGGCGAAAGCGGGTGAGGGCAATGCCGCGACGCTGATGGAGGATGGTGAAGACAGTATTGTCATGAGCGATCCGGATTCGGCGTTGGGTCTGGCGGCGGCGCGTGCGTTGACCGCTTCTTTGGCGAAGCAGTCGAAGGTCACTTTGCCGGATGCTTTCAATCGACAACTGGCCGACGCGCAGCAGCGTCTGGCCGTCAGTTCGCAGCCGTTTGCCGAAGCCTTGAACCTGTCGCTGCAGAGCTTCGATCAGGCTCATGCGCAAGCGTTGTTGCAACGGTTGTTGCCACAGCAATCGACCCTGGAACGCGCATTGGCGCTGACCTGGTTGCAACGCAGCATCGAGCAGGCTTCGCCCACCATCGCACTGGCACCGGGTGAAGGCTGGAAGAAAAAATACGCTGATACCGGTGAGATGTATTGGACGTGGCAGGGCGCTTCGTCGGTGCCGGCAGTGCTGGCGCTGACCGGGACGCAAGAGCGCCCGTTACGTGCCGCGTTGAGTTTCCAGACTAAACAACCGCCGGTTGATCCGATGGCGGTGACCATCACCCGTCGCTTGTCGCGTCTGGTGCCGGGTGATGAAGCCTTCACCTTCAAACTGGAAGCGGTGGGCACCAAGCCGTTGTCCAGCGACAGCCTGTATCTGGACGAAGTGATCATCACCAGCAAAGCCGCGAAACCGCTGCGCTACGGCATGATCGAAGTACCGCTGCCGCCGGGCGCGGATGTCGAGCGCACCACGTGGGGCATCAAGTTGATGGGCAAGGCCGGCACTGAACCGACGGCGCTGGAGAAGGCGCGCTTCGAACCGGGGCAGATGGCTTACGCGATTCCGGTGGATGCCTTGAGCGGCGAATTGCGTTTGCGTCACTTGGTGCGCTTCTCGCAGAAGGGCCAGTTCAACCTGCCGCCGGTGCGTTTCACTCAGGTCTACGCGCCGCAGCATCAGGCTCAGGAGCAGAAACCGGCGCTTGGTCAGGTCACGGTCAACTGACATGACCCGGCGTTTGCTTTGGTGGCTGCTGTGTTTGATCCCTGCGCTGGCGACGGCGCAGGACGAGCCGCTGCGTCTGGGCTTCAAGGGTGAATTGCTGTCGCTGAGCCGGACGCAGGTGATTGCCCGCGAGCCGTTGCCTTCGGATTTGCAAACGCCATTGGGCAGTCTGTGGAAGTTGTTTGTGTACGGCTGGCTGGTGGAAACCGGCGCCCGTGAGCCCGCGTATGAATGTCGCGGGCAGTCGAAAGAAGAAGTCTATTGCTGCACCGCAGGCGGCAAGATCGAGCGCGATCAGGCGCTGGTGAAGTCCTGCGGCTTGTACTTCGAGCCTGCGCGGTTGGGCATTGCTGGCGCGGATTGGCGCACATATTGGCAGGCACGGCAGGCACCGGAGTGGTTGCTGGACTTGCCTTCATTGCAGCCATCCACGCGAGTGTCGGTGGTTGAATTGCTTAAAGTGCTGGCCGTGATGCCAGCGCAGGATCAGGCACGGCGAGTGTTGCTGGACGTGGTGTTGAATGCCGCCGACGGCAATGTCGTGGGCGAACTCGGTGGTCGGTTGCGGGTGAAAACCTGGAGCTGGTTGGGCGACCAGGATCCATCGTCGCGCCAGGGTGGGTTTGCCGGTTGGCTGGCCGATGGCACACCGATCTGGGCGGGTGGGCGTGGGACCAGTCAAATGGTGCTGCGCAATTATGGTGAGGCGTTGGCTTCGGTGCTGCCGGTTGAATGGCCTCTGGATGCGGGGCGCTGCGTCGAAGTCGGCCTGTTTTCTCGTTATCCGATCGGGCGGGTTCTGGCGGGGGATCGTGTTGTTTCTTCCGGACCACTGCAGGGCGATTTTCGCGTCGAGTTTTCTAATGGCAACCAACTCGATATCCACAGCGACGGAGAACTGTTTTTGGTGGGCGATAAATTGATCGCCCGTCTGGACCGAGAAGAATATGTCGCTCGCGTCCTGCAACGAGAAGCCAAACCCGAACCTGCTGAAGCCGCCAAAGCGTTGGCCATCGCCATCCGCACCTACCTGCTGCAAAACGCCACCCGCAACGGCGACTGCCTGAGCATCGACGACAGCAGCCGCCGCCAACGCGTCGCCCCGCGCCCGGCCACCGCCGAATCACGCAACATCGCCGCATGGACCAGCGACCTGGTACTCGCCGGCAGCACCGTCACCTATCACTCCGATCAACCCGGCCCGGACAAACTCTCCTGGCAGCACGCCGTCGAACAAGCCAACGCCGGCCAGCGCTACGACGCCATCCTGCTGCACGCCTACCCGCGCGCGAGCCTCAGCCGCTGGGACAACCCCGTCGCCTCCTGCGAAGCACTGCCCGCCGCCCAAGACTGGCTGCAAACCCAACGCCGCGGCTGGCGCCAACGCCTCGAAAACGAAACCGGCTACAACGAAGTCAGCACCTTCGCCGTCTGCCGCCTGGCCTTCGGCCGCCCTTTTGTGGACCGCGAGCGTCAGCGCATTTACGTGCGCGGCGTGCTGTCGCTGCAAGACCGCCTCGACCTGACCCACGAATACCTGCACCTGGCCTTCGAAGCACACCCCAACGGCCAGGATGAAACCTACATCGAAGGGCTCGCCCGCCACCTCTTGCTGGAATAGGCCATGAAACTCCGTTATCCACAGGTCTTCCTGTTCCTTTGTTCTGTTTGCGTATTGCCGACGGTTTTTGCGGCTGAAAGCGCCGTCAAACTCGACACCCCCGTCGGCGGCTGGCGCACAGGCGCGGCCGAGGGCGAAGGCGAAAACTTCCGCCAGACCGTCAACTACCCGGCCTCCTCGGTGAACACGCCGGTAGGACAGGCCAACACCGCACGCATCACCGGCCAGATCAAAGCCACCCCCAAGTCCACTGAACCGGGCCGGTTGATCGTCAACGGCGTCAGCATGCCGCTGAAGATCGATCCCGCTGGCCGCTTTGACCGACCGTTCTCCTTCCCCAACGGCAGCAACAGCGTCGAAGTCCGCAGCCCCGATGGCCAACAACGGCATCGCACGCAGTTCCTTAACGTCAGCGGCGGTGCGACACCGGCGAAATTGCGGGTGTTGCTGGCGTGGGACAGCGATGGTACGGATCTGGACTTGCACCTCATCACGCCTGATGGTGCGCATATCTGGTATGGCGATCGTGTTGCGCCCAATGGCGCGGCGCTGGATGTGGACGTGACGACGGGGTATGGGCCGGAAATCTTCGCCATGCCGGCGCCGATCAAAGGGCAGTATCTCGTTTACGTGAACTACTTCGGGGGCGGGTATCGGAGTGATGAAGACGGGCAGGAGGATGCGGTTCAGCCGTTGACGACGGCGCAGGTGACGGTGATTACGGAGGAAGGGACGCCGAACGAGAAGATGGAGACTTTTCTGGTGCCGATGCGGGCGGTGGGGGAGTTGACGTTGGTTAAGGGGTTTAGTTATCCGTGATTGGGTATTGCGTACTTTCTTTCAGGCATTAAAAAGCCGGCTTGTGGCCGGCTTCTCGGGGACTGGCTTGGTTCATTTTTGGTAAACCGCGCCAGCCTTCAAAACGTACACCCGGATCTTGCGTCCGGCTGTGGGACTCGGCGAGAAAATCATCTGCCTTGTCGGTGCGATCGGAACCGCTGGGCGGGTCGATGCGCAAATGTGGGGCGCAGCATACTGATTTTTTTGGGGAATTCCCAGTGTGGTGTGCGGGGTAGAGCTGTTAGTTGCTTGGGATCGGGTTGCTGATCCGGGTTTTGAGGTGAATGTTCCACCGCCTTCGCGGGCAAGCCCGCTCCCACAGGTACTGCGCAATCCCTGTGGGAGCGGGCTTGCTCGCGAAGGGGGCGGCGCGGTGTTACAGGAACGGAATGGGTGGGCGACGTTTGTTCAGCGTCGACCACCAGAACACCCACCCCAACACCCGGATGTTCTGCTCTTCTATTTGCGCGGCCCTGAAAGTCTCATCCGGGTACTCGGCGCTGTTGTGGCTGCGCATTCGCAATCCATTGCCCGGCATTCGGTGCAGGTACTTGATGCGCAGCATCCCGTCGTGTTCGATCGCATAAATTTCTCCATCGACAATCTGGGTCAGGCCACGATCGATGGCGATGGTTGAGCCGTCTTCAATTTTCTCGGCCATGCTGTTGCCGATCATGTAGGCGCAGATGGCATCCGCATGGTTGATTTCCAGGGAGTCGAGGTGGCTGCGGGGTAGGCGGATGGGGTGGCTGGTGTCCTCGACCACGTGGGTTTTGCTGGAGCCGGGAGCGACGTGCGTTTCTTTGTAAAAGGGCAATTCGACATCGGTGGGTTCGATGACGGTGTAGATGCCGCGGAGGGCCTGGGCGTCGAAGGTGTTGCCGGTGTCGCTGACCAGACGCAGGTGTTTGGCGTCTTTCGGGCCTTCGAGATATTTGAGCCACTCGCTGTTGACTGAGAGTTTTCTGGCGACGGCTTCCATGCAGTGATCGGGCACACCGCGGGTGTACCAGTTGTGTACGTTTTGCGGCGCCGTGCCGAGGTATTCGGCGAACCCGGTCGTCGTGATGTTCGCTACTTTGAGGAGCGCTTTAAACCGTGGACCGCTAGTGTTTTTTTTCTTCATGGGCACGAGTTTACGGGCGTATGGCGAGGCTTTGAATAAACGAAGCGTTCAAAATACGAGGGAAATTTAAGACCGGATGTAAGACGTATCGAGTAAAAATTAAACAAGAAAAAACCGATTCACCGGATGGTTAAACGGCACGTTTAAAAGCTTTTCTGCGCGCACAAAAAACCCCGGATAAACCGGGGTTTTTTCAAGTCGTCAGTGGCGCAAGGCCAGTGGCGTCTCAGCCTTTGTAGGCTGCAACCGACTTGGTGATCGCTTCGCGGGCGGCGTCTGCACCGGCCCAGCCTTCGATTTTCACCCATTTGCCTTTTTCGAGATCTTTGTAGTTCGCGAAGAAGTGCTCGATCTGCTGAATCAGCAGGGCTGGCAGGTCGGTGTATTCCTTCACGTCGACGTACAGCTGGGACAGCTTGTCGTGTGGGACTGCGATGACTTTGGCATCGCCGCCGCCGTCGTCGGTCATGTTCAGGATGCCGACCGGACGAGCGCGGATCACGGAGCCTGGAGCAACCGGGTAAGGGGTCACGACCAGCACGTCGAGGGGATCACCGTCGTCAGCCAGGGTGTTCGGGATGTAACCGTAGTTGGCCGGGTAGAACATCGGGGTGGCCATGAAACGGTCAACGAACAGGCAATCGCTGTCTTTGTCGATTTCGTATTTGATCGGCGCGTGGTTGGCCGGAATCTCGATAGCGACGTAGATGTCGTTCGGCAGGTCTTTGCCAGCCGGAATCTTGCTGTAGCTCATTGGGCGGTGCCCCCGTTAGTTGACCAAAAACACTTGGCCGGATTGACCAAAAAGTGGCGGCGATTATAGGCATATTCCGCAGCCGTTGCTATGGACCAGAGGTTGTGTAGACCTTAGTCGCGTGCCTGATAGACCGGGTCTTCGGCCAGAAGTTGCCGCAGCCGGGCCAACGGATCCTGTCGATAAAACAGCCTCAACTGCTCATACACCTGTGGATAAGCCTCATGCAGCAAATCCGGGGCACTGAAGAAGTATTCGCTGGTGACCGCGAAGAACTCGGCGGGGTTTTCCGCAGCGTAGGGGTCGATGGCGGTTTCGGCGTCCGGGTTGCGCTCCAGTTGCCCGTCGAGGTCGTCGTAGGCCTCTTGCATGACCTTGGCCCAGTCGCTGACGCGCATGTCGGCGTGCAGCGGCGGCAGGCCGTTGGCGTCGCCGTTGAGCATGTCGAGCTTGTGCGCGAGTTCGTGGATCACCAGGTTGTAGCCTTCCCAGCCACCACTGGCCATCACGCCGGGCCAGGCCAGGATGATCGGGCCTTGCTGCCAGGCTTCGCCGCTGTGTTCGCCGTCCCACTCGTGTTCAACGCCACTGGCGTCGCGATGGCGCTGCGGGCTGAGGAAGTCGTCGGGGTAGAGGACGATTTCGTGAAAACCCTGATACCAGTTCAGATCGCCCAGCTTCAGCAACGGTAATTGCGCCTGGGCGGCGAGCAGCAAACGCTGCTCCTGATGGAGTTCGACGCCGGGCAGGGCGGTCAGGTGCTTGTCGTCGAGAAACAGTACGCAGGCTTCGCGCAACCACTGGTCTTCAGCCGCGCTGATGCCGTCGAGGAAACTCAGGTGATGGCGCACCCGCTGCCACATATCGTCGGCAATCGGGTGCCTGGCCAGGATGCGCCGGCGACGCCAGGCGCTGAGCGACCACATCGTTCAGTGTGGTTCGGCTTTGGATGCGGCGCTGCCGAAGCGGCTGCGAATCACGCCGATGATCATCGGCACCAGTGACAGCAGAATGATGCCCACTACCAGCAGCGAGAGGTTTTTCTTGATGAACGGTACGTTGCCGAAGAAGTAACCGAGGGTCACCAGGCCGCCAACCCAGAGGATGGTGCCGAGGACGCTGAAAAAGAAGAAACGCGGGTAAGGCATTTTCGCCACGCCGGCGACGAATGGTGCAAAGGTGCGAATGATCGGCAGGAAGCGCGCCAGGGTCACGGTTTTGCCGCCGTGCTTGTCATAGAAGTCGTGGGTTTGTTGCAGGTAATCGCGGCGGAAAATTTTCGAGTTCGGGTTGCTGAACAGTCGCTCGCCCACCGTTCGTCCGATGATGTAGTTGGTGCTGTCCCCGAGGATCGCCGCCAGCATCAGCAGGCCACCGAGCAATACCGGGTCCATGCCGCCACCGGCCGCCACGGCGCCGGCGATGAAAAGAAGGGAATCGCCCGGCAGGAAAGGCATCACCACCAGGCCGGTCTCGCAGAAGATCACCAGAAACAGGATGGCGTAGATCCATGGCCCGTAGTTGTTTACCAGCAAGTCGAGGTAAACATCGAGATGCAGGATAAGGTCGAGCGGGTTGAAATCCATGGAGGCACCTGTGGTGACGGCCCGACTCGGCAGGCCTGTGCGGATGACTTCGCGTAAGGCTACAGACGGGTGTAGTTTTTCTTACAAGCCGGAAAGGTCGGCATTATACGGGCTGAGAAGTGAAAAGCGCGTCGAGTTTGTAGCGAGGAGTGTCGCGCAAGACCGGCGGCGCGGTCTGTTTTTTTTGTAGGAGCAGCCGGTCGACGCTCGATTGCTCGCGAAAGCGGTATGTCGTTCAGCATATCCGCCAGATGTCAGACCGCTTTCGCGAGCAAGCTTCGCTCCTACGAGGGCACGGTGCGGATCAAAGCTCGTCGCTGATCGGCAACACGTAGTTTTTAAACTCAGTGTCTTCCTTGAATCCGATGGACTCGTAGGTTTTCTGTGCGATTTTGTTGTCGCTGCTGGTGGAAACGCGCATGCGCACGGCATTGGTTTCCTTGGCCATTTTTTTCGCGGTGCGCATCAGGTTGTCAGCCACTAACTGCCGGCGGGCGTCTTCGGCGACATAAATGTCGTTGAGGATCCATACGCGTTTAAGCGAAAGCGACGAAAAGCTCGGGTACAGCTGACAGAAACCCATCAGCTTCTTGTCGTCGTCATCGGCCAGGGCCAGGTAGATCACCGATTCCTTGCGACGCAGGCGTTTCTCGAGGAACGCCCGGGACGAGTCCGGATACGGCAGGGAACCATAAAACTCGCGATATTTGACGAACAACGGGGTCAGCAGGTCCAGGTGTTCAAGGGTCGCTTGAATAATCCGCATCGATAGGTCTCGTCTTCAAGTGGCTGTCTTCACATGCTCTGACGGCGAACGGTTCTTCACTCGGGCAGCCGTGTTTCGATCCTGCCTGAAATTGAATCAGAAACGCAATGCGGAAACGGTTCAGGCATCCGGCAGGCTCAGTAGGAAATTACCTTTCATATCCGCTCCTGCGTCCGACTCCAGCGTCTGAAGCTGCGCTTCGTCCTTCAGGTTGACCCCCGACAACTGTCGCCGACAGGCTTCGCGCATCAAATACAGCAATCGGTGTGCCGCCATGCCATAACTCAGGCCTTCCAGTCGCACATTGGAGATGCAGTTGCGGTAAGCATCCGTCAGGCCGACCTTTGGATTGTAGGTGAAATATAATCCCAGACTGTCTGGCGAGCTGAGGCCAGGGCGTTCGCCAATCAGGATTACCACCATTTTTGCGCCCAGCAACTCGCCGATTTCGTCGCTTATCGCGACCCGGCCTTGTTCTACCAGAATCACCGGCGAAACCGTCCAGCCATCGACTTCGATCTGCTCTCGCATGCGCGAAAGGAAGGGCACGGTGTGGCGGTGCACAGCCAGTGCCGACAAACCATCGGCCACGACAATCACCAGATCGACGCCGCCGGGATAGGCTGAAGCATGGTTGCGCAGGATTTGCGCGGACTCATCGCTCAATTTCCGCCCCAAGTCAGGGCGCTGCAAATAGCTGTCGCGGTTTGTGGCGGCGCTGTGCAGGAGCACACTTTCGTATCCGCATTCGGCCAATTGCGCGCTGAGCCCGGCATGGTCGAAGGGCAGGTGCACCGCGTCCCGAGCCTGGGCGTGGGCGTACTGGAAATCCAGCTGTGCGCTGGTCGGCATGCTGGTGCCGGTACGGCCCAGGGCAATCCGTGCCGGGGTCAGGCGCCGCAGTTCCAGCAAAGGATTTTCTGAATCAACAGGCGGTTTATCCATCTCGACACTCATCCCAGTTGCCCCATCGCCTGGCGGAAGGCTGGCGGCAGGCGCTCGCCGAAATGAATCTTGCCATCGGCCTGAGTGAAAATGCCCATTTTGGCCAGCCACTGTTCGAACTCCGGTGCCGGTTTCAAGCCCAGGGTTTGGCGGGCGTAGAGCGCGTCGTGGAACGAAGTGGTCTGGTAGTTGAGCATGATGTCGTCGGAACCGGGGATGCCCATGATGAAGTTGATCCCGGCCACGCCCAGCAGGGTCAGCAGGGTGTCCATGTCGTCCTGGTCGGCTTCGGCGTGGTTGGTGTAACAGATGTCGCAGCCCATCGGCACGCCCAGCAATTTGCCGCAGAAGTGGTCTTCCAGGCCTGCACGGATGATCTGTTTGCCGTTGTAGAGGTATTCCGGGCCGATAAATCCTACGACGGTGTTCACCAAAAACGGTTTGAAATGTCGGGCAACTGCGTAGGCGCGGGTTTCGCAGGTTTGTTGATCGATGCCGTGGTGGGCGTTGGCCGACAGCGCGCTGCCCTGGCCGGTCTCGAAATACATCAGGTTTTGCCCAAGCGTGCCGCGATTCAGGCTCAAACCGGCGTCGTAACCTTCCTGCAACACGTTCAGGTTGATGCCGAAGCTGGCATTGGCCGCTTCGGTGCCGGCGATCGACTGGAACACCAGGTCCAGCGGAACGCCTCGATTGATCGCTTCGATGGACGTGGTGACGTGGGTCAGCACGCAGGCTTGTGTAGGAATTTCGTAGCGCTGGATGATCGCGTCGAGCATTTCCAGCATCGCGCAAATCGAGGCAATGCTGTCGGTGGCCGGGTTGATGCCGATCATCGCGTCACCGTTGCCGTACAGCAGGCCGTCGAGAATGCTCGCGGCTATACCGGCCGGTTCGTCGGTGGGGTGGTTGGGTTGCAGGCGGGTGGATAAGCGTCCCCGCAGGCCCATGGTGCCGCGAAAGTGCGTGATCACACGGATTTTCTGTGCGACCAGCACTAGGTCCTGCACGCGCATGATTTTTGATACGGCTGCGGCCATTTCCGGCGTTAGGCCCGGAGCGAGGGCGCGCAGGCTCTGTTCGTCGGCGGCATCGCTGAGCAGCCAGTCGCGAAACCCGCCAACGGTGAGATGGCTGACCACGGCGAAGGCTTGTTTGTCGTGAGTGTCGATGATCAGTCGGGTGACTTCATCGGCCTCGTAAGGAATCAGCACTTCCTGCAGGAAGTGAGTCAACGGGATATCAGCCAGGGCCATTTGCGCGGCGACGCGCTCGCCATCGTTAAGGGCGGCGACGCCGGCCAGGAAATCCCCGGAACGCGCCGGGCTGGCCTTGGCCATGACCTCTTTGAGGCTGGCAAAGCGGTAGGTCTGGGCGCCGATGGAATGGGCAAATGTGGCCACGGTGTCCTCCTGATGTGTAGAAGTCTTGATTACCCTGACATTCCCTTGTGGGAGCCAGCCTGCTGGCGATTGCAGTGTGTCATTCAAAATCTATGCTGACTGTCAGACCGCAATCGCCAGCAGGCTGGCTCCCACAGGGGGAACGATGTGCACTTCAATAAAGCAGGCGCCGGGGAGTTAGCCCGGCGCCGGTGCAGTTCAGGCGCCTTCGAGCATCGCATCCGCCGGCGCATCGAAGCGCTGCTTGGCGGTCAGTTGGAAATACAAATACCCGGCCGCCATGAAACCGAGGAACACACAGCCGATCAGCGGGTTGAACCACGCCATCGCCACCAGGCACACCACGGCCAGAAACAGCGCAATCCCCGGCACGATCGGGTAACCCGGCGCGCGGAAGCTGCGTTCCAGGTTCGGCTCGGTTTTACGCAGCTTGAACAGGCTCAGCATACTGATGATGTACATCACGATGGCACCGAATACCGACATGGTGATCATCGCTGCCGTCAGCGTCATGCCTTGCAGGTTGACCAGGCCGTCGCTGTAGATTGCCGCGATGCCGATCACGCCGCCGGCCAGAATGGCCCGGTGCGGGGTCTGGAAACGTGACAGTTTGGCCAGCGAACGTGGCAGGTAGCCGGCCCGGGCCAGGGCGAAGAACTGACGCGAGTAACCGAGAATGATCCCGTGGAAACTCGCCACCAGCCCGAACAGGCCGATCCAGACCAGCATGTGCATCCAGGTCGAATTGTTGCCGACCACGGCTTTCATCGCCTGAGGCAGCGGGTCGTTGATGTTCGACAATTGACGCCAGTCGCCCACACCGCCGGCCATCACCATCACGCCGATCGCGAGGAACACCAACGTCAAAATGCCGCTGACGTACGCCTTGGGAATCGTGCGTTTCGGGTCTTTGGCTTCTTCAGCCGCCATCGCCGCGCCTTCAATGGCGAGGAAAAACCAGATCGCGAACGGGATCGCCGCAAAGATGCCGGGGATTGAGGCGATGGTGAACTCGTTCGAACCCGACCAGCCGTTGAGCACGAAGTTGCTGAAGCTGAAGCCCGGCGCGACCACGCCCATGAACACCAGCAACTCGGCGACGGCCAGTACGGTCACCACGAGTTCAAACGTGGCGGCGATGCTGACGCCGAGGATGTTGAGCGTCATGAACACGAAATAGGCGCCAACGGCGGCAATCTTGGGGTCAAGTTCCGGGTATTGAACGTTCAGATAAGCGCCAATGGCCATGGCAATGGCTGGCGGCGCAAAGACGAATTCAATCAGCGTGGCAATGCCGGCAAT
The DNA here is from genome assembly GCF_019946675.1 of Pseudomonas sp. BF-B-15. Taxonomy (NCBI): domain Bacteria; kingdom Pseudomonadati; phylum Pseudomonadota; class Gammaproteobacteria; order Pseudomonadales; family Pseudomonadaceae; genus Pseudomonas; species Pseudomonas sp. BF-B-15. Next base: position 4,238 of record NZ_JAGYFZ010000095.1, on the reverse strand, counting down.
CAAGCCGCCTTTCTCGCCGAAGGCCCGTCGGCTGTAGGCAAAGGGCCCGCCAGCGTGGGGAATGGCGGTAGTCAATTCAGTGAAACTGAAGATGAAGCAGGTGTACATCGTCGCCACCATCAGGGCGGTGACGAGGAAACCCAGAGTGCCTGCGGTGCCCCAGCCGTAACTCCAGCCGAAGTACTCGCCGGAAATCACCAGGCCGACGGCAATGCCCCATAAGTGCAGGGTGCCGAGTGTGGGTTTGAGCTGTGTGGAAGAAGTCATAAGTCCTCGCTGTCTTTTTTATTGTTTGATCTGTTGGACTTTCGGAAACTGGTTTTTTGTGTGGAGCGGGCACGCAAAGCCCGTGCCAGAGCGGCAGGGCAGTGATTTTCGTTGTGTTTGAGGGTGCCTTCGCGGGCAAGCCTCGCTCCTACAGGTACGGCGTGATCCTGTAGGAGCGAAGCTTGCTCGCGAAGGTCGTTACGCGGTATCGCGCGGGGTTAGAAGAAGCCCAACGGATTGATGTCGTAGCTCACCAGCAGGTTTTTGGTCTGCTGATAGTGATCGAGCATCATTTTGTGGGTTTCACGACCGACGCCGGACTTTTTGTAGCCACCGAACGCGGCGTGCGCCGGGTACAGGTGATAGCAGTTGGTCCACACGCGACCGGCCTTGATGGCGCGGCCCATGCGATAGGCGCGGTTGATGTCGCGGGTCCAGAGGCCGGCGCCGAGGCCGAACTCGGTGTCGTTGGCGATGGCCAGGGCTTCGGCTTCGTCCTTGAACGTGGTGATGCTCACCACCGGGCCAAAGATTTCTTCCTGGAACACACGCATTTTGTTGGTGCCCTTGAGCAGGGTTGGCTGGATGTAATAACCCGTCGCCAGACTGCCTTCGAGTTTTTCCACCTTGCCGCCGGTCAGCAGCTCGGCGCCTTCGCCCTTGGCGATTTCCAGGTACGAAAGGATTTTGTCGAATTGCTGCTCGGAAGCCTGGGCGCCGACCATGGTGTCGGTGTCCAGCGGGTCACCGCGTTTGATCGACAGGACTTTTTTCATCACCTCTTTCATGAAGTCGTCGTAGATCGATTCCTGCACCAGCGCGCGGGACGGGCAGGTGCAGACTTCGCCCTGGTTGAAGAATGCCAGCACCAGGCCTTCAGCAGCTTTCTCGATGAAGGACGGTTCGGCTTTCATGATGTCTTCGAAGAAGATGTTCGGCGATTTGCCACCCAGCTCCACGGTGGACGGGATGATGTTTTCGGCGGCGCATTTCATGATGTGCGAGCCGACCGGGGTCGAGCCCGTGAAGGCGATCTTGGCGATGCGTTTGCTGGTGGCGAGCGCTTCGCCGGCTTCTTTGCCGAAGCCTTGCACAATGTTGAGCACGCCCGGTGGCAGCAGGTCGCCGATCAGCTCGACCAGCACGGTAATGCCCAGCGGGGTTTGTTCTGCAGGCTTGAGTACCACGCAGTTGCCCGCCGCCAGCGCCGGGGCGAGTTTCCACGCGGCCATCAGGATCGGGAAGTTCCACGGGATGATCTGCCCGACCACGCCCAGCGGTTCATGGATGTGATAGGCCACGGTGTTGCCGTCGATCTCGGCAGCGCTGCCTTCCTGCGCACGGATGCAACCGGCGAAATAACGGAAGTGGTCGGCGGCCAGCGGGATGTCGGCGTTGAGGGTTTCGCGAACGGCTTTGCCGTTGTCCCAGGATTCGGTGATCGCCAGCAGTTCCAGGTTCTGCTCGATGCGGTCGGCGATTTTCAGCAGCACCAGCGAGCGCGCCTGGGCGGACGTGGCGCCCCAGGCATCGGCAGCGGCGTGGGCAGCGTCCAGGGCTTTGTCGATGTCTTCGGCCGTGGAGCGCGGGAATTCGGCAATCGGTTGGCCATTCACTGGCGAGGTATTGGTGAAGTACTGACCTTTGACAGGCGCGACGAACTCGCCGCCGATGTAGTTACCGTATTTGGCTTTGAACGAAACGATAGCGCCTTCAGTACCGGGGTGAGCGTAACGCATGGTGTTTTCTCCTTGGCTTTTGTACTTATTAGAGAGGCGCATGTGCGCTTGCTATAAGCGTAGAGCAAAGGTCGGGCCACTGCCCTGTGAGCTAGGCAAATCAAGGCCTTGCGCGTTTTTTGTCGGACGGATGGATGGCGGCTGTGACGCTTTCGGTACAGCCCCCGTGACAGTTTGTACCGCTTGTGGCACAAGCTGTGACTGACCGGTCTTGCCAGCATTGCAATGCGGGCTAGGCTGGAGGATGCTCGGGCATCACCTCAATACGGGTCACCGAGCCCCGGGGAGAATAATAAGAAATGCACGACAACCATTTGAGTCGCCATGCCCAGCAAGTGCTGACCGTGACCCAGGGGAAATCCCACCTGCACGGTCCCGGCAGCGATCCGTCCATTGCCCGTTCCTGGCTGCGTTGTCTTGAGGACTATCACCTCGACCCGGCCCTGACCATGGCGCCGACGGTGCTGGAGCACGGTCGTGTCCTCGAAAGCCGCGAACGCTTGCAGCAAGTGCTGCACATCGCCGGCAATGAAATGAGCAGTCTTCATCAGCAGCTGTCCGGCGCCGGCCATGCGGTGCTGCTGACGGATGCGCGCGGGGTGATTCTCAATTGTGTGACGGCACCCGCCGAGCGGAAGATTTTTGAACGCGCCGGCCTCTGGCTCGGTGCCGACTGGAGCGAAGCCTGCGAAGGCACCAACGGCATCGGCACCTGCCTGGTGGAGCGTCAGTCGCTGACCATTCACCAGGACGAACACTTTCGTGGACGTCACACTGGCCTGACTTGCTCGGCGAGCCCGGTGTTCGATCCGCATGGCGAACTGCTGGCGGTGCTCGACGTGTCCTCGGCGCGGCACGAGGTGTCGCGGCAAAGTCAGTTCCACACCATGGCCCTGGTCAATCTGTCGGCGAAGATGATCGAGAGCTGCTATTTCCTGCGTTACTTCGACAATCAATGGTTGCTGCGTTTTCACCTGCAGGCGGAATCCGTCGGGCTGTTCAGCGAAGGGCTGCTGGCGTTCGACGGCGAAGGTCGGATCAGCGCGGTCAATCAGAGCGCGCTGAACCTGCTGGGGCATAGTCGCGGCGGGCTGCTGGGCAAACCGGTCGAGGCGTTTTTCGATTGCTCGCTGGATGAGTTGCTGGGCCGGGCGAGTGTGAATGCCAGCGCCAGTTGGCCGTTGCGCGCACGTGACGGGCGCGGCCTGTTTGCCGTGTTGCGCGGTCAGCCGCGCAGCATTCCGGTGCCGGTAGTGACCAGTCGGGTCGTTGCCGAACCTGCGCGCCTGTCGGGCATTTGTCTGGGCGATGCGGGTTTGCAGGAAGACTTCCGCAAATCCCTGCGCGTGTTCGAACGGGATGTGCCGCTGTTGATCAACGGCGAAACCGGGTCCGGCAAGGAGGCCTTCGCCAAAGCGGTGCATCAGGCCAGTCAGCGGGCCGAAAAAGCCTTCGTCGCGCTCAACTGCGCGGCCATCCCGGAAAGCCTGATCGAAAGCGAATTGTTCGGCTATCGCGGCGGCAGCTTTACCGGCGCACGCAAGGAAGGCATGCGCGGCAAGTTGCAGCAGGCGGATGGCGGGACCTTGTTTCTCGATGAAATCGGCGACATGCCGCTGGCGTTGCAGACCCGGCTATTAAGAGTGCTGGAAGATCGGCAAGTGGTGCCGATTGGCGGCGAGCCGGAGGCGGTCAACGTGCGGATCATCAGCGCGACTCACCGTAATCTTCTGGAGCGGGTGCAGGACGGCAGCTTCCGCGAGGATTTGTATTACCGGCTCAATGGTTTGGAGATTGCGTTGCCGGCGTTGCGCGAACGCAGTGACAAATCGCAGTTGCTCGACTTCCTGCTGGCGGAAGAGGCGGGCGGGGAAACGGTGCTGATTGATGAACCCGCCCGCCAGGTGTTGCTGGGGTTCGCCTGGCCCGGGAACGTGCGGCAACTGCGCAACGTGCTGCGCACCTTGGCGGCGTTGTGTGATGGCGGCCGGATCGGGCTGGAGGATTTGCCGGCGATGATTCGACAGGCCAGGCCGGTGCCGGTTGTTGCCGTCGAACCGCCTTGCGAACATCCGCTGGATGATGCCGAGCGCCTGGCGTTGCTGAATGCGCTGGAGCAAACCCGTTGGCACATGACCCATACCGCCGAGCAGTTGGGTGTCAGCCGTAACACCCTCTATAGAAAGCTGCGTAAACACGGCATCGCCCGGTGAATGCAAACCTGTAGGAGCC
>NZ_JAGYFZ010000094.1:0-23360 GCF_019946675.1 Pseudomonas sp. BF-B-15 | reverse complement strand
CCCCAATCCCCACGACCACCGCCTCACGCGCCGCCTCCCGGCCTTCGACCTGAATCGCCGGGCGAATCCGAAACCCGGCGCCGGCCATTTCCTCCTCCAGCGTCTGACGCGTCACCGAGCCGATTTCCCGCAGCACCAGTGGCGTATCGTCGAGGTCCGCGAGGCAGATCGACTCGCGGTCGGCCCATGGGTGATTGCGCGAAACAAACGCCACCATCGGGTCATTGCGCAGCGGCAGCGAGATCAATCGTTCATCGCTGACATCGCGCCCGAGCAACGCCAGGTCAGCCTGATAGTTGAACAGCCGAAACAGCGATTCATCAGTGTTGCCGGTTTCGATCTTCACGCTGATGCCGGGGTAGCGCTCGCAGAACCGCGCAATCTGCGGCAGCACGTGCACCGGGGCGTCCACCGCCAGAATCAGGCTGCCGGTCTGCAACGCCTGCGAGTCGTGAAGCAACTCCTGCGCCTCGGCTTCGATGACGAACAATCGCTGGGTAATGCTCAACAAGCGCTCACCCAGATCGGTCAGTCGCACCGACCGTTTGTTGCGGTGGAACAGCAATACCCCGAAGCGTTCTTCGAGTTTGCGCACCTGGTCGGAAATCGCCGGTTGCGTGAGAAAAAGCCGCTCGGCGGCTTTGGTGAAGCTTCCGTGAACCGCCACGGCATGGAAGGCTTTGAGCTGGGCGTGGGAAACCGACATCGAAACCTCCAGTAACAAGCTGAGCTTATATTGGAAATACGATAAATCGATTTCACTTATTAATCAGTAATTGTTTTTATCGGCTCCAGTCGCGGTGACTGGTCAGTCGAACAGCCTCCGTGACCATGAGCCTGCGCGTGCAATTGCAGGACTCATCTGACCGGTATCGCCAAAGGGACGCAGCGATATCGCAGTGCTCAACAATAAAAAACACAGGCGTTTTCTTCCAATTCTGCCGGCACACTCACACCCTGAGGTCAGAACCACAATGAACAAGCACATCGGCACCATCAAGCGTTGGCGCGTGCAGATCTTCGCGATCACCTGGCTCGCCTACGCCGCTTTCTACTTCACCCGCAAAGCCTTTTCCGTGGCCAAACTGGGGATCGCCGAAGACCCCACCTTCATGCTCGACAAAATGGCCATGGCCAACCTCGACGCCATCTATCTCGCGGCCTACGCCATCGGCCAATTCACCTGGGGCATCCTCGCCGACCGCTTTGGCCCACGGGTCGTGGTGCTCGGCGGCTTGCTGATTTCCGCTGCGGCTGCGCTGGTGATGGGCAGCTTCGCAACGTTACCGATTTTCGCCACCTGCATGCTGATTCAAGGGCTGGCCCAATCCACCGGATGGTCGGGGCTGTGCAAGAACATCGGCAGTTTCTTCCCCGCCGAACAGCGCGGGCGAGTGCTGGGTTTATGGAGTTCCTGCTATGCCTTTGGCGGGCTCGTGGCGTCGCCGTTTGCCGGTTGGTGGGCGTACACGCTCATCGGCAGCTGGCATGCGGCGTTCTTTTCCAGTGCGGCGGTGGTTGGGCTGGTCGCCGTGCTGTTTTTTATTTTGCAACGCAACAAACCGCAAGACGTTGGCTTGCCAGCGATCGAACCGGAACCAGAGATGACCGCCGAAGAGGCGCATGCGCAAAGCAAGATCAGCGTGCTGGAACCGCTGAAGGAAATCCTGCGCAACCGCACGGTGCTGGTTCTCGGGCTCGCGTACTTCCTGCTGAAACCGGCGCGCTACGCGATTCTGTTGTGGGGGCCGGTGATCGTTTTCGAGCAGATGCCGACCGTGGGCAAGGTCGGTGCGGCGATCATCCCGACGGCGTTCGAACTGGCCGGGTTGCTCGGGCCGATCCTGCTCGGGCTGGCCTCGGACAAACTGTTCGGCGCCCGACGCATGCCGGCCTGCGTGATCAGTTTGCTTGCATTGACCATTTCGCTGGCGTTGTTCATGGGCGCCTTGCACACCGGCAGTGTGATGCTGGTGGTGGCGCTGCTGTTCGTGATGGGCCTGACCCTGTACGGACCGGACTCGATGATCAGCGGCGCGGCGGCCATCGATTTCGGCACCGCCAAGGCCGGCGCCACGTCGGCGGGCTTCGTCAACGGTTGCGGCTCGGTCGGGGCGATTCTCGGCGGTTTGCTGCCGGGTTACTTCGACTCGGTCACCGTGTTCATTATCTTTGCCGGCTGCGCATTGTTTTCAGCGCTGGTGCTGATCCCCTACTGGAATAGCCGCCCGGCTGGTCTGCGTGGCGAAACTGCATTCGTGCCGAACCGGCCGATGAGCGTCAAACCCCTGCGTACCTGAGGAAATACCGATGAGACCTTTCTGGCTGGAACAGGCGCTGGCGGCTGAGTCGTGCGCGCCGTGCGAACCTTTGCCCGGCGACACCCGTGCCGATGTCTGCATCGTCGGCGGTGGCTACACCGGTTTGTGGACCGCGATCATGCTCAAGGAGCAGAACCCGGAACTGGATGTGTTGCTGATCGAAGCCGACATCTGCGGTGCCGGCGCCAGCGGCCGCAACGGCGGTTGTGCGCTGTCGTGGTCGGCCAAGTATTTCACCCTGGAAAGGTTGTTCGGTGTCGAAGAGGCGGTGCGGCTGGTCAAGGAATCCGAGCGCAGTATCCATGCGATCGGCACCTTCTGCGAACAGTACGGCGTGGACGCCGATTACCGCCTCGACGGCACGCTCTACACCGCGACCAACCGCGCCCAATGCGGCTCGACCGACGCGGTGATCGCAGCGCTCGAACGCCACGGCATCAACTCGTTCACGCAACGGCCGGTGGTGGATGTGCAGCGCATGGCCGGTTCTCGAAAACACCTGGAAGGCTGGTTCTCACCGGCCGCCGCCAGCGTGCAACCGGGAAAATTGGTGCGCGGTTTGCGCCGGGTGGCGTTGCAGTTGGGTGTGAGGATTCATGAGAACACCGCGATGACCGGACTGGAGGAGGGCAAACCGGCAGGGATCCAGACCCCGCACGGCACTGTCCGCGCAGATCGGGTGGTGCTGGCGATGAACGCGTGGATGGCCCGCGCGTTCCCGCAGTTCGAGCGCAGTGTGGCGATTGTCTCCAGCGACATGCTGATCACTGAACCACGGCCGGACCTGCTCGACCAGATCGGTTTGACCAGCGGTGTCACGGTGCTCGATTCACGGATTTTCGTGCACTACTACCACAACACCCCGGACGGCCGGATCATACTCGGCAAGGGCGGCAACACGTTTGCCTACGGTGGCCGGATGCTGCCGGTGTTCGATCAGCCGTCGCCCTATGCAGGCCTGTTGCAGCACAGCCTCAGTGAGTTTTTTCCGGCGTTTGCCGAGGTCAAAGTCGAAGCGACGTGGAACGGTCCGTCGGATCGCTCGGTCACCGGTTTACCGTTCTTCGGCCAGATGAGCGCCCACGGGAATGTGTTCTACGGCTTCGGTTATTCCGGCAGCGGGGTCGGGCCGTGTCACATGGGCGGGCAGATTCTCGCTTCGATGGTTCAGGGGCTCGACAATGCCTGGACCCGTTCACCTCTGGTCAACGGTCCGTTGGGCTTCTTCCCGCCGGAGCCGATTCGCTACCTCGGTTCGCTGATGGTGCGCAACGCCATCCGCCGCAAGGAGCGCGCCGAAGATCACGGGCGTCGGCCACGGCATCTGGACGTGCGCCTGGCAAAATTCGCGGCGGCAGCGGGCAAGGCGGACAAGGGCTGATCAGGCCTGACGGTTGATCAGCCAATCGAGCAGCAGCCGGTCATCGCCGCGTGGTTGTCGGGTGGTTCGAGGCGCTGGCGGATGGCTCGCCGTCGCGCACAACACCGGGCGGTCCGGATCGCTGTCGAGAAAACTGATGAGCACCTCGGTGCCGGCGACCGGCAGCTTCGACGGATCGATCCGACCGTCCGCTGTTGCGAGAGCCAGGGGCAGCCAAAGGCCAGGGGATTCATCGTCATCGGACTCCGGGGTGGGCCACAACCTGACCTGTATCCGGCCTTGTTCATCCAGCACCGCAGGCTGGCCGACCGGGCCGAGCACCCGCGCCGTCTGGAAGCCCGGAATGCCGGGCCTGGCGTGTTTCAGCGCGGGGCGGAACACCGTTGACCACGGGATTGCGGTGAACTGATTGCTGTAACGCCGGCTCATGTCGGAGGTGGCCGGGGCGAGAATCGACGGTTGCTGTCCCTGATGACGGAGCTCGGTCAGCAGCCATTGATCGTTGAAGTTCTGCAGCGGATGTTCCGACACTTGCACGATGCGTCCGCTGCGCAATTCGCTGTGATTGCTTTGACCCTGTATCTGCCGATGCAGACAGCGCAAACGCTCGAGTATTCGGCGGCTGAGCCGTTCGCGATCGAGCGGTGGCGGGGCGGGGTGCGCGCAGAGTGGCGGCGAGGTGTGCCGCTGGAACAATTCGTTGATCACCGGCCCGTTCGCATGCCCGGGTGTGTCGCCATGAAACGGCGTCAGCAGCGGTTCCTGGGGGAAACTCAGGCAGTCATCCGCGAGCACCAGCACATGGCCGTCGCATTGATGTTCGAAGTGATAGTGGATGCCTTCTTCTTCGCACAGACGTTGCAGGAACGTCAGGTCGCTCTCGTCAAACTGAATGCAAAATGGCCTGGCGGGATAACGTCCATTCGGCAGCTCAAAACGATAGCTGTCTTCGGGCACTGAGTTTTCTGCGAGTAACTGGCGCAGGATCGCTGGCACATTGAGTTGATGAAATACCCGGCGGCAACGCTGCCGGTCGAGGTTTTGCAGCCAAGGCACCACCACCAGCCTGTACCCGACCCAGTGCGGGCCGCGATGTTCGTGGCTGGCGCTGTGGACGACGCCATGAATACCAAGGCCTTGCGTCAGGCTGAGGAACACCGGTTGTTGCAACAAGCGATCCGGGCTCATCGGCGGTGACAGGCCGATCACTTCGATATCGAATCGATAGGGCTGGTTGAGCGCTTCATGGCCACTGAACTGAACCACCTGCCAACTCAAATCGGCGTCCAGCAGTGTCAGGGTGAAGGGACTTTCCTTGTCGTTGTGCATCGATCGCGCTTCTGCCAGGGAGTACGGGCACAGAGGGTACGAAACCGTGGCCCTTTATGGTCACCGCAAATCGACGTTTCAGAATCGCCCTACAACCAGCGGTGAAGAAGTCGATTCGACAGGATGGATTTTTTGGTCGATTGCCAACTTTAGGCCGTATAAACTTGCGCAAAGCGTCGGCCAATAGATGTCTCGGCGCCATAGATAAGAGAGTGAGTAATGGGCGCACAGTGGAAGGTTAAACACAAAGAAGCGGCAGCCAACGCCAAGGGCAAGATCTTCGGCAAACTGGTGAAAGAAATCACCATTGCTGCGCGTAACGGTGCCGATACCGCCACCAACGCACACCTGCGTCTGGTGGTCGAACAGGCAAAAAAGGCGTCGATGCCCCGCGAAACCCTGGAACGTGCGATCAAGAAGGGCTCCGGCCAGCTCGGCGAAACCGTGCAATACCATCGCGTGACTTACGAAGGGTTCGCGCCGCACCAGGTGCCGCTGATCGTTGAATGCGTGACCGACAACATCAACCGCACCGTCGCTGAAATCCGCGTCGCGTTCCGCAAGGGCCAGCTCGGCGCCTCCGGTTCTGTTGCGTGGGACTTTGACCATGTGGGCATGATCGAGGCGTCCCCGGACAGCCCGGATGCCGATCCGGAAATGGCCGCTATCGAAGCCGGCGCACAGGATTTCGAACCTGCCGATGACGGCGCCACCCTGTTCATCACCGAAGCGACCGATCTGGATTCGGTGCAGAAAGCCTTGCCTGAGCAGGGTTTCACCGTGTTGTCGGCGAAGCTGGGCTACAAGCCGAAAAATCCGGTCAGCGGCCTGAGCGACGAGCAGATGGCTGAGGTTGAAGCGTTCCTGGAAGGCCTCGACAACCACGATGATGTGCAGGACATGTTTGTCGGTCTGGCTGGGTAATTTGCTTCTTCAGTGATACCGCCTTCGCTAGCAGGCTAGCTCCCACACTGGATTGTGAACACCGGTCAATTGTGGGAGCTAGCCTGCTAGCGATTGACCGCGCAGCGGTCACCGATTGTTCAATTCCCGCACAATCTCGCTGAACCCCGGCCGCGCCAGCACTTTCGGCTGGCAGCAACGTTGCTGCAAATCCTCCAGCTTCACACGCGCCTGATCACTCAACCCCGAGTCGATCCGCTCCAGCAACTCTCCCAACAGAACGCCAAACGCGCGCACCTCGATCCGCTGCAATGCACGGGTTTCAAGGCTGTCCTCGGTCGCGTGGAAAGACGCTGCGCCAAAGTCCCCCAACAGGCAATCGCCGTGCTCGTTCCATAGAATATTGTGGCCATAGAGGTCGCCGTGGGTGATGCCCTGGCGGTGCAGATGCTCGGCCACCGACGCGATGCCACAGGCGATCCGCAAGGCCACGTCGGCGCTGAACCGGGTATCGCTGGCGTAGACATCGCGGCTACAGGATTCCAGGCTCGGCAATCCGGCGAGGTTGCGATAGCTCGGGTCGATCAACTCCATGACCAACCCGGCCTGGGCCTGTGGATGCTCGACAATCCGTCCTTCGACCCGGATCAGGTTGGGGTGAAGGCCGGCGGTGATGCAGGCGTTCATTTCATGCAGCGGCGAGCCATCGCTGGTCATTTCGCCCTTGTAGAGTTTGACCGCGACCGGCGTTGCCTGCTTCCACAACGCCTGATGAATGACGCCGGAAGCGCCTTCGCCCAGCTTCTGTTCAAGGCTCAGCTGAGACCAGGGAATCGTCGGCGTGGCATCGAGCGCGGCGGCATCGGCTTCGGTTTCCAGCGGATTGCCGGCATAGGCCAGCCAGGTCAGGCTCGGCAGGGTCAGCAACCAGGAGGGCAACTCGGTCAACTGGTTGGCGGCGATGCGGGTCAGCTCGAGGCGATGGCAATTGCTCAGGCTCTGGGGCAAGCACCGCAGGCGGTTACCGGCCAGCATCAGTTTTTGCAGATACGGGCGTTCGCCCAGCTCGGTCGGCAATTCGCTGATGCGGTTGTCGGTCAGGATCAACCAGCGCAACAACGGCGGCAGCGCGGCGCCCGGTACGGTTTCGATGCGGTTGGCCTTGAAACCGACCATGGTCAGTGCGGGGCACTGGCCGAGGCAGGCGGGCAGTTCGCTGAACTGGTTGCGGTCGCAGAACAACACGCGCAAACGGGTCAGGCGATGAAAGTCGTCCGGCAGGCTGCGCAACGCGTTGCCACTGAGGTTGAGCACCTCCAGCGAATCCGCCAGGTCGAGGATTTCCCGGGGGAACTCCGTCAGGTCGGCGGCCAGGTCCAGGCGAGTGGTGCCAGCCAGCAGGCCGGCGCGCAGTTGGGCAAGGGTATCCATGATCAGATTCGCTATTGATCGAAGGTAGGGCGCGAGGCCCGATGAAGGGCGACATGATAGCGGTAAAACCCGGGGGACTGTCAGACCGTCATCGCGAGCAGGCTCGCTCCCACATTAGACCAGGTTATCTGGATGTACGCGGTCAACTGTGGGAGCGAGCCTGCTCGCGATGGCGGCGATCCGACGAAAGCGATAGATGCTGCACCGCCAATCCGGTTTTCAGGCCGGTTCTCTGACTTCCATCAACTGTCCCAATCGACTGCGGGTGCGCGCCAGGTCGATGGCATCGCCGCCCAGGCTTTCGCGCAACGAGCGGTGGCCGAGCAGGATCAGGTGCTTGTCCTGGTCGTACAAAACGTCCACCAGATTGATGAAACGCTGCTGCGCGGCAATCGAGCAGTCGGCGAGGTTGGGCAGTTTATCGATGATCCAGTGGTCGAAACGTCGGCACAGCTCCAGGTAATCCATGACCGCCGTGGGGTGGTCGCACAGATCGCCGAAGGTGAAACCGATGGTGCGTCCTGCGCAATATCGGGCTGGAAGATGCCGGTTGCCGACGGGCAAAGGAATGGACGGCGCATCGGGCTCGGGCAGGTTCAGTGCCTGACGTTGCGCCGACGTAGCCGGCCAGACGTAGTGACCCTGGGTAAACAACTGCTGGGCGTGGGTTCTCGCCTGACTGCGATAGTCGTGCGGGCCGCCGACTTCCATGACTTGCATGCGCGCATTGATCAGGTCGATCACCGGTTTGAAGCGCGCGTGGTAGAGCGGGTTTGGCAGCAAGCCCTCAGGCGGGTAATTGGAGGTCACCAGCAGCAGAATGCCTCGGCGAAACAGAGCCTTGAACAGCCGCGCGATGAGCATCGCGTCGCCAATGTCGTGGACGTGAAACTCGTCGAAACACAGCACCCGGCAATCGTTCAGCAAGTCGTCGAGCGTCGTCGCCAGCGCATCCGGGTGATCGCGATGACTGAACATGCCTTGGTGCAGTCGAGCGAAAAACTCGTGGAAGTGCAGGCGCTGTTTTTCCGCGATCGGCAGCGCCTGGAAAAAGCCGTCGAGCAACCAGCTCTTGCCACGCCCCACGGCGCCGTACAGATAAAGGCCCGGCAGCGTTTTTGCCGAAGTGCCGAGCAGTGTCGCGGCGTGCTGCGCCATGCAGTCGACCACGCGCTGCTGGCTGTGGCTGAGGGTGTAACCCTGTGCGTGGGCCTTGTGCCGGAAATAGTCGTGGATCACGCGCCCCGTCGCTGAATGAGCGGCTGAGGCCGTCGATGCCTTGCCGAAGAGGCGGCGCAGCGCGGGCCAGCGTGGTGTGAATCGCGAACGGTTGGGCGGTCGAACGGCCACTGTGTCACCCCGTAATCGTCAGGCAGGCTCCCCGAGCTGCGGCGGCCTAGTGTAACCAAATGGGGAAATTTGCTTCCAGTTGTGTCGACGGGCGTGGGGTGTAGTTGGACAGAATTGTGCGGTGTGTACAGCTTGTAGGGCGTAGGGGTTGTGGGGTTTTGCCAGCAATTCGACATAAAAGCTCATTCCTTCGGCGGATCCAATTTTTTTTCGGGCCACTGGAAAATCCTCGGGGCGTTGCTAACCTGCATTTTTAGAAGCCCCCCCACAAGGAATCGGCCGTGAATGGAATCATTGCATGTGCAGTCTTGGGCGTGATGCTCAGTGCGCAAGTGTCGGCCGCAGAACTTCAGGTGCACGTGCGTGTCGACGTGCTGCGCGGTTGTCAGGTGGTTGGCCAGCAACGCACATCGGGCGTCGAGCAACTGGGGGTGCTGGACTTCGGCAATACCGCGCGGCTGGACGACCCCGCCGGGCCTTTGGCGGCGGCGCTGATGAACGAGCGCCTGCCCCGTCTCGAATGCAATCCCGACACCCCTTATCAACTCCGGGTCGACGGCGGCCTGCACGGTGGCGTCGGTGACACGCGCTACATGGCCGGTTCCGCCGGCAGCAAACCCATTCCCTATCGGCTCTATCAGGACCCCGCGCGGTTGATCCCGCTGGCGGTGGACGTCCCGGTGAGCGGCCGTGTGCCGGATACCGGTTCAGTCGATTTACCGTTGTATGCACGCATCGAACCGCTGGCGGAAATTCCCCGGGTCAGTCGCTATTCCGACCTGTTGAAAGTGACCGTCACCTGGTAGCGGCAACTGTGTAACTGCCGCCAAAGGATTCGGCTGGCGCAGGGAAGGGGGCGCTCCTCGTTGTGCGCCTGGGTTCTGGAGTCCTGATGGAATTGGGATTGGCGTTATGACAAGCAAACTCTGGATATTGATGGCTGTGGGTGCAGGGGTATTGCTGACGGGGGGCGCGCAAGCGGCGATCAGCGGGCAGATCCATGCGCGACTGACCATCATCGCCGGTTGTGAAGTGACCAATGGCGGCAGCCCGGTCAGTGATTTCGGCACGCTGGATTTCGGCCAGCAAGGCCCGACCTGGACCAACCCGATCAAAGCCCGCCTCGGTGCTGACGGTCGCGGCAGATTGAACGTCGCCTGCACCCCTTCGGTCACCGGCTTCACCGTCACGATCGATGGCGGCACCCATGGTGACGGCACCACCCGGCGCCTGAGCAACGGCAGCCAGACCCTGCCTTATCAATTGTTCCTCGATGCATCCGGAAGCCAGAGCTACAGCATCGGCCAACAACACAACTTCGCCGTCACCAGCGGGGCCCAGATACCGATTCCGGTGTTTGGCTCGGTGGTGGCGAATACCCGCGCGATACCGGCCGGGGTCTATACCGACACCCTGACCGTGACGCTCGATTGGTAAACCCGTAGAGGACGGACACCATGCGCATGCTCGTATCAAGGATAGTTTTGTCACTGCTTGGCCTGACGCTGGTGTCCGGCGCGCAGGCGGCCACCACGGTCACCGGCCAGATCTCTGCCAGCCTGATTCTGATCAGCAGCTGTCAGGTTAATGGTGCGGGTGGCTCCAGCGGGCTGAACTTTGGTGCCTTGAACTTCGGCACCGACAACAGCCTGTTCACCACGAAAGATGCACAAGTCATGGGCGGTGGCGTGGCGCTGTCGATCCTCTGCTCCAGCGGCACCACGCCAACGGTCAAGGTGCGTGCCGGTGCCCATGACGGACTGTCGACGGGCGGTTCTCGCGCGCTGTACGACGGTGTCGCCAACTACGTGCCGTACGACTTGTACACCGATTCCGGGCACTCGCAGCTTTTAGCCATTGACGGGGTGATCAACCTTGACCCCAGCACCGGCGTGGCGCAGACCGTGAACATCTACGGTCAGGCGAAGGGCAAGGCCGGGCTGCCGGCCGGTACTTACAGCGACACGATTTCCGTCGAACTGACGTTCTAGGGCGATGAACCGCCATGGATGGGTGGCGATGGCGCTGTTGTGCGCGGCCGGTGTGCCGTTGCCGCTGGCAGCGGTGACCAGCCAGAGTTTCCTGGTCAGCGCCACGGTCACTGCGGGTTGTCTGGTGGTCGGCGGGGTCTCGAACTACGGCAGCCTGAATTACGGCAGCCAATCGGCGCTGGCCACCGGCACGGTGCAAGTGGCCCTGACGGGGGATGTACAGCTGCAATGCACACCGGGCGTGACCATGAACATGACCGTCGATGGCGGCCAGTACAACAGCAGCGGGCGACACCTGCAGCTGACCACCGGCAGCAACCGCGTTTCGTACCAGCTGTTTCGCGACGCGGCTTACAGCCAAAGCCTGGGGATCGGCCAGAGCGTCGCGGTGGCGTACACGGACGCAAACAACATCCGCCTGCCGATTTACGGTCAGGTGCTGTTACCGGGCAATCAGCCTGGGGGGACCTACAGCGATGTGCTGCAAGTGCAGCTGTCGTGGTAACGCGGCGTTTTTGATCGGGCCTGACAGGCACAAGGAGTAGGCAAATGGATTTACCCGCGCGGCGGCATTCTGTTGTGCGTCAGGCAGTGTTGGCGATGCTGCTGTTGGGGGCGGTCAAGGTGCAGGCGGCCAGTTCGGTGCTGATCTGGCCGATCGATCCCGTGCTGGAGGCCGATCAGCAGGCCAGTGCCTTGTGGCTGGAAAACCGTGGCAACGAGACTGCGAATTTGCAGATCCGGGTGTTCGCCTGGAGCCAAAGCGGTTTCAACGATCAATACCAGAACCAGCGCGACGTGATCGGCAGCCCGCCGGTGGCGAAAATCGAACCGGGCCAGAAACAACTGGTGCGCCTGACCCGTACCCGGGAGATCCCACCGGGGCAGGAACTGGCTTATCGCATCATCATCGATGAAATCCCCTCGGCCACCCCGCCCGCCGGCGAAAGCGGCAAGACGGCGGCGGCGATTCGGTTCCAGATGCGTTATTCGGTGCCGCTGTTTGCTTACGGCGCGGGGTTGTGGAGCAAGGAAGACACCAGTCGCAAGCGTGATCCCAAAGGCGCGGGGCTGCCGGATTTGAGCTGGCGCACGGTGGCGGTGGACGGTCGCCCTTATGTGGAGGTGCGCAATCAGGGGGCGGTGCATGCGCGGTTGACGGACGTTGCGCTGAAGCAGGGAGGCCAGACAAAACCTCTGGTGGAAGGCCTGCTCGGTTATGTGCTGCCGGGCGCGATCATGCGCTGGCCGGCGCCCGGTCCGATGGCGCAAGACCCGGCGTTGCAGGTGCGGGTGAATGGTTCGCCGCAGGTACAAAGCATTACGCCCGCGCGCTGATCTGCAACTGACGGGAAAGGGAGGCAGGGTCCATCGACGGACGTAAAGCGGTAATGAGCCCGCATCGGGCCCGCAGTTTCCAGCGTCCGTTGATCTGCGCCATGAGCTGTGTGGGTTGCCTGGCGTTTGCTCACCCGTCCCTGGCCGGTGATTTGCCGCCGCCACCCGGCAGCATGGAGGCCGTGGCTGATGCGCAGTTGTTTCTGGAATTGGTGGTCAATCAGATGAATACCGGACACGTCGTGGCGGTGGAGCAACGCAACGGGCGGCTTTTCCTGTCGGCCAACGCGTTGCGTGACACCGGTATGAAACTGCCGGACACCCTCGGTACCGAAGTCGACCTCGACAGCCTGTCGGGCCTGCACAGCGAGTACGACAGCGCCGGTCAGCGCCTGCTGCTCGACGTACCGCCCAGCTGGCTGCCGGAGCAATTCGTCGGCAATCGCGAAGCCTACCCGCGCACTCCGGCCCTGAGCAGTTTCGGTGCCTTGTTCAACTACGACCTGTACCTCAACGACACCGATGATGCCGGCACTTACCTCGCGGCCTGGAACGAAGTGCGACTGTTCGACAGCTGGGGCACGCTGTCCAGCACCGGGCAATACCGGCGCACGTTGTCCGGCGATTCGGTCAGTACGCTGAACAATGGCTACCTGCGTTACGACACCACCTGGCGCTACTCCGATGACGAGCGATTGCTGACCTACGAGGCCGGTGACCTGGTCAGCGGCGCATTGCCCTGGAGCAGTTCGGTGCGCCTGGGCGGGGTTCAGCTGTCGCGGGATTTCGGCGTGCGCCCGGACCTGGTGACTTATCCGTTGCCGCAGTTTGCCGGGGAAGCGGCGGTGCCATCCTCGGTCGACCTGTTCATCAACGGCTACAAATCCAGCAGCGCCGACCTGCAACCCGGCCCCTACACGCTGACCAATATTCCGTTCATCAATGGCGCCGGTGAAGCCGTGGTGGTCACCACCGATGCCCTCGGTCGGCAGGTCTCGACCACCGTGCCGTTTTACGTCACCAGCAGTTTGCTGCAAAAGGGCCTGAGCGACTTTTCCGTGGCGGCCGGTACCTTGCGCCGCGATTACGGCATCAGCGATTTCGGTTACGGTCCCGGTGTCTCATCGGGCAGTCTGCGCTACGGCCTGAGCGACAACTTCACTCTGGAAAGCCACGCCGAAGCGTCGGACTCACTGACCCTCGGCGGTGTCGGCGGCAACCTGCGCCTGGGCAATTTCGGCGTGCTCAATACCGCACTCAGCCAGAGCCGGTTCGATGGCGACAGCGGTCAACAACTGAGCCTGGGTTATCAATACAGCAGCCAGCGCTACAGCTTCTCTTATCAACGCCTGCAACGTCGCGACCAATACGCCGATCTGACCGTGGTCGACAGTCCTTTCACCACCCTCAGCAAACGCAGCGAACAGGCGACCCTTAGCCTGAATCTCAATGCCTGGGGCAGCCTCGGCGTCGGGTATTTCGACGTGCGCGCGGCGGATGATTCTCGCACCCGTTTGCTCAACCTGACCTGGAGCAAACCGCTGTGGCACAACAGCAGTTTCTACCTGTCGGCCAACCGCGAAATCGGCGACAGCAACTGGGCGGTGCAGGCGCAACTGGTGATCCCGTTCGACTTGCGCGGCAGCCTGGCACTCAGCAGTGAACGCAGCAAAACCGGGCAGAGCCAGCAGCGGGTCAATTACAGTCGCGCCGTGCCGACTGAAGGCGGTGTGGGGTTCAACCTCGGTTACGCCCACGGCGACGGCCCGGCCTATCGTCAGGCCGACCTGACCTGGCGCTTGCAGTCGGTGCAATTGCAGGCCGGTGTGTACGGCAACAGCGACGCCGAAACCCGTTGGGCCGATGCCAGCGGATCGCTGGTGTGGATGGACCGCCAGGTGTTCGCCGCCAACCGCATCGACGATGCCTTTGTGGTGGTCAGCACCGATGGCTACGCCGACATTCCGGTGCGCTACGAAAACCAGCAGGTCGGCCAGACTGATCGCAATGGCCACCTGCTGGTGCCGTGGAGCAGCGCCTATTACCGCGGCAAGTACGAGATCGATCCACTGAACCTGCCGGCCAACGTGCGCAGCCCGAACGTCGAACAGCGGATTGCCGTGCGCCGTGGCAGCGGTTATTTGCTGACGTTTCCATTGAGCCGGGTGATCGCCGCGAGCATCGTCCTGGTGGATGCGCAGCAGCGAGAGCTGCCCCTGGGCAGCGGTGTCGTGCATGAGCAGAGCGGCACGCAAACGGTGGTCGGATGGGACGGTCTGGTGTACCTGGAAAATCTTCAGGCGCAGAACACATTGCAGGTGACGCTGGCCGACGGGAAAGCCTGCCGCGTCCAGTTCGCGGTGGACATGAATCAGGATCAGATTCCGCTGATCGGGCCGTTGGTGTGCCAATGAGTGCCGTGAAATGGCTGGTGCTGCAGGCGGTCTGGTTGCCAGGCTCGGCATGGGCGTTGTGTTCGGTGGTGGTCCCTGCCACGGCGGTGGCATTCGGTTCGGTGAGCTCGATTGCGGTTCGTACCGCCGTGCAGAACAGTTCAAGCCTCAACGCCGGTTTGAGTTGCACCGGCTCATTGGTCTCGTTGCTGACCAACAATGACCATTTCAACGCCACGATTACCTCGACTCAAACCGGACTGCTCGGGCCGACCGGAGACGTCATCGGTTACACGCTGTATGCCAACAACACCACCAGTTACCCGATCGAACGTGGCGTGCCGTTCGACTTCGCGCGCAACGGGATCATTGATGCGCTGGGGCTGCTGGGCAGCGTGGTGCCGAAAACCGCACCGATTTATCTGGGGACAATCACGGGCAGTAACGTGGCGGCGGGTATCTATACCGAGACCCTGAGCATTGCCTGGAGCTGGAATTATTGCTCCGGCATTGGCACCGGCAGTGTTTGCCTGGGGCGCGATATCAGCAGCGGCACCACCAGCATGACCGTCACCCTGACGGTCGCCAATGACTGCACCATCACCGCCCCGAACATCAGTTTCGGCAGCGCGCCGGTCGTCAGTGCCTTTGCGCCGGTTACCGGCCAGACCATCAGCCTCGCCTGCACCAAGGGCAGCGCTTACACCGTAGGCCTGGGCGACGGTCTGCAGGCAGCCAGTGTTGGCGGGCGGCGACGGATGGCTTTCGGCGGCAATTACCTGGCGTATGACATCTTCAAAAGCGCCGGCACCACCCGCTGGGGCAGTGTCGGCAGTGCTCGCCGGGCCAGCTCCGATGCCGAGGTCAATCCCGGTAACGGTTTGGGCTCCGGGAGCCAGATCTTCAATTACAACGCGAAAATCTACACCGACCAGACCACGCCGCCGGCGGGCACGTATCAGGACAGTGTGATTCTGGATGTGGGGTTTTAACGATGCCAGTGAATCAGGCGCGGAACCCTGTGGGAGCGGGCTTGCCCGCGATAGCGTCGGAACAATCAACCATATGTTGAATGTACCGGCCTCATCGCGGGCAAGCCCGCTCCCACAGTTTTTTTGTATTTATAACTACCGCTCGATACTACGATTCCACCGCGCATTCCACGCCGGGCGCTGTTCGTTGACCTGGTCCCAGTCGATGGCAATCGCCGTTGTCAGATACTGCTTCATCGCCTCGACCTGGCCACGGGTTTTGTCCGTGGTCGGGGTGTTCGGGTTGGACGGGATCTGATCGCCATCTTCAAGTGCAGCGGCTTGCGCCTCGGGGGTCAGCAGAAACGCGGCGAGTTTCTGCGCCAGTTCCGGCTGGGTATTGTTGGCGATGGCGCATTCGGCAACGTTGAGCACCACTGCGCCTTCCTTCGGTTGCGCATATTCGACCGGCATGCCTTTGAGTTTCAGCGCGGTGACCTGGGTCGGCGTCAGCGGGAACAGCGCCGCTTCGTCGGTCTGGAGCATTTCGGAAATCTTCGCCGAGCTCGGAATGTATTCCAGCACGTTGCGCCCGACGGTGTTCGGCCACGCCTTGAAGCCCGGCTCGACGTCGGTTTCGCTGCCGCCCTGAATCCGGTTGAACATCAGGAAACCGTGCAGGCCGAAGGTCGAAGAAGCCATCGACTGGAACACCAGTTTGTCCTTGAAGCGCGGGTCGGCCATGTCCATCCACGAGGTCGGCGTCGCCCAGCCTTTTTCCTTGAACAACCGCGTGTTGTACGCCAGCCCCGTGACACCGAGGCTGACCGCCACGGCCTGGTCCTTGATGCGGCCCTTGGCCGGAATCTGCGCCAGGGTCGGGCTGTCTTCGAGTTTGTCGCACAGGCCCATGGCGATGGCGCGGTACATGATGCCGTCGTCGAGGAACATCACGTGCATTTGCGGGTTGCCTTTGCTGGCCTGGACCTTGGCCAGAATATCGGCGGACGTGCCGGGCACGATCACCACTTTGACGTTGTTGGCCTTCTCGAAAACCGGCAGCACCTTGTCGGCGTAGAGCCGTTCCATGGTCCCGCCGTTCATGCCGAGGTAAAGCGTCGGTTCGGCCTGGGCCTGGGTAACCGTGAGCAGGGCGCTCAGGCACGAAAGTCCGAGCAGTGCAGTGCGTTTGACGTTATTCATTGGCGCGACCTTCCTCTATCAAGCAACGGAGATGGAGTGAAACCGGGTGATGGAAAACGCATCCAGCGACGTGGTTGAGGCGCCGCTACAGATGATCTCGGTGAGCGCCTGGCCCACCGCCGGACCGATCTGGAAACCTGCGCCGGCAAAGCCGAACGCGTGCAACAGACCGGGTTGAGTGCCACTGTGACCGATCACCGGTTGGCGATCGGGCAAGTAACCTTCGGTGCCGCTCCAGGTACGAATCGCCTGGGCGCCTTCAAGAAACGGATAGAGCTCCACGGCTTGGCGCAGGATTTCGATCACCGCGTGTTGACCGGGGCGGGCGCGCGCGCCGTCGAGGGCAAACCCCTGGCCGCCGCCCAACACACAATTGCCGCGCGCGACCTGACGCGCATAAATACCGCCGCCCTCGACGCCGGTGCTGGCATCCATCACCCATGGCAAGGGTTCGGTGACCAACATCGCCGGGTGCCCGGCGTGCATCGGCACCGCTTCGTCGAACTGCGCGGCAAGGCTGCCGGCCCATGCGCCAGCGCAGTTCAACAGCCAAGGGGAGTGCAGCTCTAAACCGTTTTGCGTGCTGACCCGAAAGCGCTGACCGTCATGCTCCACGGCGCTCACCGCGCATTGTTCGTGGACTTGCGCGCCGTGGCGCTTTGCTGCCCGGGCAAATGCGGGTGAAACCAGTCGTGGGTTGGCGTGACCGTCATCCGGGCAAAACGAAGCGCCGACCGCGACGTCGCCGACCCACGGAAAACGCGTGCGTAATTCACCGCGATCAAGCACCTGCAAATCGAGGCCGAAACCCTGACTGCTGGCGGCATAGTCCTGCAATGCACGCAGGTCGTTGAGGCTGCGCGCCAGTTTCAAGTGGCCGCTGCGCTGGTACTCACCGTCGATGCCGATCAACTGCGGCAACTGCCCCCAGATTTCGTGAGCCTGTTGCGACAGCGGCAGTTGCGACAATGGTCGACCCTGACGCCGCACACCGCCGTAGTTCACGCCGCTGGAGTGCGAGCCGCAAAAGTCGCGCTCCAGCAGCGCCACGCGACGACCGGCCTTGCTCAGGAAGAGCGCGGCGGAGGCGCCGACAATGCCGCCGCCAATGATGACTGCATCGACCTCGATCATGGCTCGACCTCCAGACCAAACGGCAACGGTTTGATCGGTGCCTGCGCCCGCAGGCGGCCGATGTCAGATACGTTTCGCTGACTGGCGCAGGCAATGATTTCTGCGGCGGCAGCGCCACACATGCGCCCCTGACAGCGGCCCATGCCGACCCGGCAATGGGCCTTGACCCGGTTGATTTCCCAATGGCCCTCGCGCACGACGTCGCGGATGTCACCGGCGCGCACTTCTTCGCAGCGGCAGACCATCACGTCGTCCGGCGTGTCGGCCGCCCAGTTTTGTGGAAACACGAAGGCGCGTTCCAGGCCTTGGCGAAAGCTATCGATTCGTTCAAGTGCCTGCTCCAGTTGCACGCCACGCTTGGGCGCAACCACGTGACCCATGTCTTCGAGCAAGGCGAGGGCGGCCCGCTCGCCGGCCATTTCCGCCGCGTCGGCGCCCATGATGCCGGCGCCGTCGCCGGCCAGATAAACCTCGGCGACACTGCTGCGACCGGCACTGTCACGCTGCGGCAGCCAGGCGCGGTTGAGCGGGTTCCAGGCGAATGCGCAGCCGAGCAAGTCGGCGAGTTGGGTTTCACTGCGCAGACCATGGGCGAATGCCACGGCGTCGCAGTCCAGTTGATGTTCGCCGTTTGAGTTGGCCCAACGCAGCGACTGCACGCGGTGTTCGCCATCGATGCGTTTCAAGGTTGCACCCTGATGCACCGGGATGCCGTGAGCGGTCAGCCAGCTGCGGTAATAAATGCCTTTGGCCAATGTGGCCGGTTGCGCCAACAGATCGGGCAGGGCGCGGGCCTGGGCGCTGAACGGCGAGCTGTCGAGCACCGCGACCACGTTCGCGCCGGCCTTGGCGTATTGATACGCCACCAGATACAGCAACGGTCCGCTGCCAGCGAACACCACGCGCTCACCGATGGCGCAGCCCTGGAATTTCAGGGCGATCTGCGCAGCGCCGAGGCTGTAGACGCCCGGCAGCGTCCAGCCTTGCACCGGTAACACCCGGTCGGTGGCGCCCGTGGCGACAATCACCCGAGAGAACTCCAACCGTGCGGCGCGCTGCTCGTGCAAGGTGTCGAGCGCGCCGGCCTCGGCGTTCCACACCAGGGTTTCAGGACGGTAATCGAGCTGCTCGCGCAACTCATCAATCGTCTGGTGCAACGCCTTCGCCTTGCGCGCTTCGAAGCCATACAGCTTGACCGCCGAGCGCTTGAAATTCGCCGGCTGCCGCCGATAAATCTGCCCGCCACCGCGCGCGGCTTCGTCCAGCAAAACCGGGCGCACACCATGTGCCACCAACGTCTGCGCCGCACGAATCCCGGCCGGCCCGGCACCCACAATAACCACCGGCTTCATACCCAACCCCCTGCAGGAGCCGGCTTGCCGGCGATGGCGGCCTCACATCCAACATCGATGTCGGCTGATACGCCGCCATCGCGAGCAGGCTCGCTCCTACAGGGGATCCGGGTTGGGGAGATGTAATGTGTGTTCATAGCGATCGCCCCGGTTCGCGGCTGATTTGCTCGCCGTCTTCTAGCAGCGTTGAACACGCGCGCACTCGCCGGCCATCGCCCAGGCGGACCCAGCAGTCCTGGCACGCGCCCATCAAGCAAAACCCGGCGCGGGGCTGTGCGCTGAAATCGCTGCCGCGCAAGTGTTCGCTGCAGGTCAGCACGGCGGTCAGCACGGTGTCGCCGAGCAATCCGCTGGCCGGTGCGCCGTCGAGGGTAAAGTTCACGGCCGGGCGGTCGCCTTCGGCCAGTCGTTTCAGCAGAGCCATGGCGCCCTCATTGTTTACCCACCAGAACCCGATCCAGGCCGTAGACCCGATCAAGCAGAATCATCGTCAGCGCAGTCAGCGCGATCACCAGGGCCGACACCGCCGCCATCATCGGATCGATGGACTCAGTGGCGTACACGTACATGCGCACCGGCAAGGTTTGCGTGGCCGGCGAGGTGACGAAAATCGACAGCGTCACCTCGTCAAAACTGTTGATGAACGCCAGCAGCCAGCCACCGGCGACCCCCGGCAAAATCATCGGCAAGGTGATTTGGCGAAACAGCGTGAAGCGCCCGGCACCCAGCGATTGCGCCGCGTGTTCGGCGCTGCGATCCAGGCCAATGGCCGAGGCCAGCACCAGTCGCAGCACATACGGCGTGATCACCAGCACGTGAGCGAAAATCAGCCAGGCGAAGCTGCCGTTGACGCCCATCAGCGCAAACAAACGCAGCAGTGCCACGCCCAACACCAGATGCGGAATGATGATCGGCGACAGAAACAGGCCATTGAAAAAGTCCCGTCCGGGAAACTCGAAACGGGTGATTGCCAGCGCCGCCGGCACCGCAATCAACGTCGCCAGGCTGGCCGCGCTAAACGCCAGGATCAGGCTGTTGTAAAACGCATCGACAAAGTCGGCACGCTCGAACACTGCACGGAACCAGCGCAGGGAAAACTCCGTGGTCGGCAGGCTCAGGGTGTTTTCCGGGGTGAACGCCACGAGGCAGACCACCACCAGCGGCGCCAGCATGAACACCACCACCAGGGTATGGAACAGCAGGGCGAAAGGACCGTTCTTGGACATGACGAGTTATCCCAATGACTTCTTGTAGCGGCCTTCGATCATCCGGTTCCACGACAGCATGATCAGCAGGTTGAGCAACAGCAGCGCGACGGCGATGGCGGCGCCCATCGGCCAGTTGAGCTCCGACAGGTACTGGTCGTAGATCAGCGTGGCGACCATCTTGATCCGCCGCCCGCCCAGCAGGCCGGGAATGGCAAAGGAGCTGGCCGCGAGGCCGAACACGATCAACGTGCCGGACAACACGCCGGGCATGATTTGCGGCAACACCACCTGGCGCATCACCGTGAAGTGACTGGCACCCAGCGACATCGCTGCTTGTTCGGCGGCCGGGTCGAGTTTTTGCAGCGAGGTCCAGACCGGAATGATCATGAACGGCAACATCACGTGAACCAGTGCAATCACCACCGCGAACGGCGTGTACAACAGCTTCATCGGTGAGCCGCCGAAGGCTTGCAGTGTCTGGTTGACCAGGCCGTCGGCGCCGAGCAACAGGCTCCAGCCGAAGGCGCGCACCACCACCGAAATCAGCAACGGCGTGAGGATCAGAATCAAGAAAATCGAACGCCATGGCGCGCCCATGCGGCTGAGGATGTAAGCCTCGGGCACGCCGATCACCACGCAAAGCAGGGTGGTCAGGGCGCTGATCCAGAACGTGCGCAAAAAGATTTCGTAGAAGTACGGATCACCCAGCAGGCTGCTGTAATGGTCGACGGTGTAGGCGTCGCCGTTGATGCCCGAGCTGTAGTCGAAGACGTTGAACGACAACACCAGCGTCAGCAGCAGCGGGATCACCAGCAGGCAGACGTACAACGCCAGCGCCGGTGCCGACAACAAATAACCCTGACGTCCCTGGCGAACAGCCACGAGCGTACTCATGCCGACACCTCGTCGACACTCAGCACCCGCAGCAGCGCCGTGTCCCAGTCGAGGCCGACCGGTGTGCCTTCGTTCAGCGGTGCCGAGCCGTCGTTGCGGCGCACCACGCTGAGTTCGCCGAGGCTGGTCGAAACGCCGTACAACCATTGGCTGCCGAGAAAGAAGCGGCTGACGATCCTGCCTGGCAGGCGGCCGTGATCCTTGTCCCGCAGATCGATTTTTTCCGGACGCAGGCTCAGGGTCAGTTCACCGCCGCTGCGCACCTGAACCACACCCGCACTGTCTCGTTCGCCGGGCAGCAGATTGGCCTTGCCGACGAAGCCGGAAATAAACTCGGTGCGCGGGTGTTCGTAAAGGGTGTAGGGCGCGTCGATCTGGGTGATGCGCCCGGCCTGCATCACCACCACGCGGTCGCTGATGGACAGCGCTTCGGACTGGTCGTGGGTGACCATCAACGTGGTGATCCCGACTTCGCGCTGGATGCGGCGGATTTCGAATTGCATCTCTTCGCGCAGGTTGGCGTCGAGGTTGGACAGCGGCTCGTCGAGCAGCAGCACCGGCGGCTCGATCACCAGGGCGCGGGCCAGCGCCACACGCTGGCGCTGGCCGCCGGACAGTTCGCGTGGGTAACGTTCTGCGTGCTGGTCCAGACGCACCAGTTTCAACACCCGATCCACGCGCTGCTGCAACTCGCCGTTGGGCACTTTGCGCATGCGCAGGCCGAAGGCGACGTTGTCTTTGACGGTCATGTGCGGAAACAACGCATAACTCTGGAACACCACGCCCAAGCCACGGCTGGCGGGTTTGGCGTGGGTGATGTCGCGACCGTCCAGCAGAATGCGCCCGCTGGTGACTTCGACGAAGCCGGCGATCATTTGCAGGGTGGTGGTTTTGCCACAGCCGGAAGGGCCGAGCAGGGACACGAACTCGCCTTTCTCGACCGAGAGGTGGGTGGCGACGACGGCATCGATGTCGCCGTAACGTTTGCCGAGTCCTTCAAGTTGCACAAAAGCCATAACTGCGCTCCACCTGAGATTGTTATGCGCGGCCTGAGGTCGCGCTTTTTTGTATGGGCAGATACGAAAGGGTGTTGCGGGGTGCGTTGGCGCTCGACTTGGGTCGGCTGCCGCTGTTGTTCGAATCGCCCCTGTGGACGCAGATTAGGACGAAGACTAGGATGGGCTCAATGGCCTATTTCACTGAAGCGATGACTATTTTCAGTTTCATTCGGTGAGTAAATTAATTGTCGAGAAATGGCATGACTGATTCCATTGAGCGGAATGAAAACAAAAATGAAGTCGGCGTCGGTGCGGTCTCCCGGCTGTTTGCGGTGCTGCGCAGTCTGGGGGACACCGTCGAGGGCGGGGAGCGCGTGACGCAACTGGCCCAACGCATCGGTTTGTCGCAACCGACCACGCACCGTTTGCTGCGCAGCCTGATGGACGAGGGCATGGTCGAGCAGGATGTGCGCAGCAAACGCTATCGCCTGAGCCTGGATTTTTTTGCGCTGGCGGCGCGTGCCGGCAATACCGGAAACCTGCGCGAACTGGTGCGGCCGTCGTTGCTGCGGTTGTCGGCTTCGCTGGGGGATTCTTTGTTTCTACTGGCGCGCAGCGGGTTTGATGCGATCTGCCTGGACCGCAGTGAAGGGCCGTTTCCGATTCGCACCTTTACCGGCGACATCGGCGGGCGGGTGGCGCTGGGCGTGGGCCAGGGCAGTCTGGCGATCCTGGCGTTCCTGCCGGAAGAGGAGCGCGACACGGTGATCCATTACAACCTGCCGCGGCTGAAGGATTTTCACCTGTACGACGAGGTGTTCCTGCGTTCGGAAGTCGAGAACGTGCGCGCCCTCGGTTATGCCGGGCGCAACACCGGCGTGCTGCAAGGCATGGCCGGCGTGGCGGTGCCGATTCTCGATCGCGAGGGGCGTGCGGTGGCGGCGTTGAGTGTGGCCACTGTGAGTGACCGATTGGGGCCGGATCGCTTGCCGACGGTGGTGGAGATGCTCAAGCGCGAAGCAGCGCTGATCGGGCCGCGGATCAATCCGTTTGATCCGTTGTTGCGGCGGCCGTCCCAAGTTTTCGGCCAAAGCTGAACACACCACAAATCCCTTGTAGGAGCCGGCTTGCCGGCGATAGCGGTTTATCTGTCACATCAATAT
>NZ_JAGYFZ010000093.1:0-23433 GCF_019946675.1 Pseudomonas sp. BF-B-15 | reverse complement strand
CTCCTACAGGGATTTGCGGTGTGGCTTTACACGCGGAACTGATCCATCAATTTCATCTGGTGGGTGGTCAGGGAGTTGAGCTGGCTGCTGATCTGCGCCGATTCGGTGGCCTGGCCGGTCAGGGTTTCGGTGACGGTGCGGATCGCCGAGACGTTGCGGTTGACCTCTTCGGCCACGGCGCTTTGTTGTTCGGCGGCGCTGGCGATTTGCAGGTTCATGTCGCTGATCACCGTGACCGCGTCGCTGATTTTGCTCAAGGCTTGCACCGCTTGTTGAATCTGCCCGGCGTTGCTGTGCGCTTGGGTCTGGCTCGAATGCATGGTGGCGACCACGCCGCGGGTGCCGGTCTGGATGCGTTCGATGACGATGCGGATCTCTTCCACCGAATCCTGCGTGCGTTTGGCCAGGTTGCGCACTTCATCGGCCACCACCGCAAAACCGCGACCGCTCTCGCCGGCACGGGCGGCTTCGATGGCGGCGTTGAGCGCCAGCAGGTTGGTCTGCTCGGCGATGCTGCGGATGACTTCCAGCACCGAACCGATCTGCTCGCTGTTGACCGCCAGCGCTTCGACTTCGGTCACCGCCTTGCTGACTTCGTCGGCCAGTTGATTGATGTCGCGGGTGCTGCGTTCGATGATCGACATGCCATCGCGAGCCGACTGGTCAGCGCCCTTGGCCGCGTTTGCCGCGTTCGACGCACTGTTGGCGACATCATGGGCCGTGGCACTCATTTCGTTGGACGCGGTGGCGACCTGGTCGATTTCGCGGAACTGCACCTGCATGCCTTCGCTGGTCTGGCGGGCGATTTCCGAAGACTGATCGGCGGTGCCACGGGCATCGGTGATGCTCTGTTTGATCTGCGCGATGGTCGGTTGCAGCTTGTCGAGGAAGCGATTGAACCAACTCACCAGTTCGCCCAGTTCGTCCTGCTTGCTGTAATGCAGACGCTGGGTCAGGTCGCCGTCGCCGCTGGCAATGGCCTTGAGCATTTCGGCGACGCTGTTGATCGGCCGGGTCACGCCCGACGCGGTGAGCCAGATCAGCAGCAGACCGACGAGGCCGGCAGCGACCGCCACCAGCACGGCTTTGATCGTGCCGCTTTGCTGGGCATCATCGAGCACCGTTTGCAGCTTCACCGAATCGGCCAACAGCACTTGCTTGGGCAGGTCGATCACCACGCCCCAGGCTTTGGAATCGCTGATCGGGCTGACCGGGTACACCGCACGAATCAAATCACCTTGTTCGAGGATTTTCGGTGCGCCGCCGCTGAGCAATTGCAGGACATCCTTGCCTTCTGCGCCCAGGGTCTCACCGATGCTTTTGCCGACCTTGCTCGCATCAACGCTGTAAGCGGCGAGCACGCCGCTACCGGAGACAATCAGCATGTGCCCGGCGCTGTTGAACAGATCACGCTGGGAACCGACAGCCGCTGCCTGCAAAGCGTCGAGGGCGATGTCCACACCAACCACGCCGATGGATTTGCCGTCCACCAGCAGCGGTACGGAAATGGTGGTCATCAGCATTTCCTTGCCGCCGACGGTATCGGCGTACGGGTCCAGCAAGCAGGTGCGCCTGTTGTCGCGAGGGCAGGTGTACCAGCTGTTGTAAGGCGTTCCGCTGAGGCTCAAGGTGGTTTTGGTCATGTCGTCTTCGACCATGATCGTGTTGAGCGCGGTACCACCGGCGCGGCTCCAGTAACTGGCGAAACGACCGGCTTCGTTGGACTGGCGAGCGGCGTCATTGGCGAACTCGCTGTCCTTGCCGTCCAGCCCGTTGGGTTCGAACGCCAGCCAGATCCCCAGCACTTTGCTGTTGCGCTCGAAGGCGGTTTTCAGGCTCTGGTTCAACTCTTCACGCAGGGCACCGGCCTCAAGCGAGCGCTTGGCGGCCAGGGTGCGCATGTCCTTGATCTGGTCCGCCAGGGCGGTCACCACCAGCAGGCTTTCGCCAAAGGTTTTCTGCACCCGCACCGCTTGCTCGGCGGCCTTGGCCTGAAGCAGGTCTTGCACGCTGTCGGTGAGCATTTTGCTGCTGGAGGCGCTGACCAGCTCATCGTTCTGGTTGGTCTGGTAGAAGTTCATGCTGACGATCAGGACGACCACGCCCAGCAGGCATAGACCGGAGAGCAGAACGATTTTCAGGCGGATGGACAGAGAGTCGAACATAGGACGAACTCGCGAAGGGATGAAGTGTTGGCTGCGAGTCGAGGTCGACCCGGTTCGCCAAATCCATTCAGCGCCAATCTCTGCGCATCGGCGTGGGGCGAGGATGCATGAAGGTGACTCCGACGAACGGTCATGGTTGAACGTTTGCGCGGAAAAATGTGCCGAAAAGCGCTTTAAAACGGGGATAAATCGCGGAGTGTGTCAGGTGGTTTGCGGCAGTGATTCCGGTCGTGACCAGATCCACAGATTGCCCAGGCTCATGCCGGCGATGGCGAGGTAAACCGGCCAACCGTGATCGAGCATGACCAGCATCAACCCGGCGCACAGCAGCATGCTCACGGTGGCACTGACCTTGGCTCGACGCGCAACGATTTTGCCGTTGCGCCAGTTGCAGAGGATCGGACCGAACAGCCGATGGTTTTCCAGCCAGGCACTCAGGCGCGGCGAACTCTTGGTCGCGGCCCAGGCGGCGAGCAGGACGAACTCGGTGGTCGGCAGGCCTGGCACGACGATGGCGATCAGGCCGATGGCGAGGCTGACGTAGGCCAAGAGACCGAACAGGAAACGGGCGAGTTTGGAGGAGGGGCGAGTCATAAGATCGATTTATGACCTGTAGGAGCGAGGCTTGCCCGCGAAGAATGCGCCGCGGTTTTTCAGATAGACCGCGTTATCGTTCTTCGCGGGCAAGCCTCGCTCCTACAAGGGCGGGGTTATCAGGCGAGTTCGGGGGTGGTGGCGTAGGCGTGTTCCAGCAACACGGTGAAGCGGTTGAACGCATTAATTGCGCCTTTATCCAGCTCGGCTTCTTCCTGTTCGGTGAGTTCCAGGCCATCCAGCGTCTTGACGAAGCTTTTCCAGCCTTCAGCGCGGCCACCGGCCGGTTCGCCGAGGTGACGGGCACCGAAGGTCTCGCTCAGGTCCAGGCCGACAGCCCGTTTGATCAGGAACGCTGCACCGAGCTTCGAGCCTTCTGACACAAACAACCAACCCAGCGCTTCGGCTTTGCTCGGGGTGTTCACTGCACCCGCGACAGGCGCCGGCACTTCGGTGTCCAGATCGGCCAGGTCAGCCTTGGCCGCCTCGGCACGGCAGCGCGCCGCCAGATCGGGAACGATGGCGATCAGTTCGGCATCGTTGTACAGCGCCACCAGCTCCGACTGGAACAGATACTGCGCCACTACGAAACGGGCGAAATTGGCCTGGGTTTCGAACGGCGCATGGGCTTTGACCAGCGCATCGAGTTTGGTGTGGGGCTCATGGGTGATCTGGTTCAAGCGTTGCGAACGCAAAGCCGGGCGTTGAGCAGTGTCCTGGTTAGTCATGAGAAATCCTTGAAGAAAAGAGGCGCTTGGTAACGAGACGAACAAGAAGACGCCTGACAGTAAAAAAACCTCACTGTGCGGCTCTATAAAAAGCCGCGCAGTGAGCGTGCAGGATCAGATGTCCCAGACCAGATTGACCGCGAAGTTGCGACCCGGCTGAGTCAGGCGATCAAGGTTGGCCGGGCTGAGGACCGAAGCCTCGCCGACGCCGTCGTAACCGCGCACGTCATCCCACAGCCAGTACTTCTTGTCGGTCAGGTTGTAGACCCCGGCGCTGACAGTCACGTCGTCCGTCACTTTGTAGAAACCGGTCAGGTCCAGCACGCCGAAGCCCGGCGATTTGAACTGGCTGCTGACGCCGTCCGGCGACTTGAATTTGGTGTCGTCGACGCGATCCTTCTTTTTCACCAGCGTCCAGCTGAGCAAACCACCGTAGTTGTCCTGGTCGTAACCGAGGCCGAACACACCGGTCAGCGGGTTGACGCTGTTGATCGGTTCGCCGTTGTCGTTGTTGCGACCGTAGGCGTAGGCCACCGAGCCCTGGGTGTACAGACCTTGTGGCGCGCCGAAGACGTCGAGGTTCAGACGTCCCTTGACCTCTGCGCCCTTGATCGTGGCGCGCTTGATGTTGGCGCTCTGGAAGGTCAGCTCGTTGTAACCGGGGGAGATGGCATCCTCTTCGATGAAGTCGCGGTACTTGTTGTAGAACACGGCCACATCGAAGGAGCCCGATTCAAATTGACCGCGCAGACCGGTTTCAAAACCTTTGCTGGTTTCCGGGTCGAGGTTCGGGTTGGGTTCCACGCGATAACCGGTGGTGGTGTTCTCGAAGCGTCCGTACAACGCCTTGGCGGTCGGTGTGCGGAAACCTTCGGCGTACTGGCCATACCAGGTGTACTGGTCAGTCAGGGCGTAGGTCAGGCCGAATTTCGGCGACACGCGATGCCAGGTTTTTGAGTCGTTGCTGACGGTGCCGCGGCCATCGGCCGCCACGGTGTTCAAGAACTCCTGGGTGATGTGCGGCTTGAGCTCGGTGTAGTCGTAGCGCAGCCCCGGCAGGAAGGTCCATTTGTCCCAGCTGATCTGATCCTGGGCGAACAGGCTGTAGGTGTTGACGGTCGGATCGGGGAAGTCGCTGGATTTTTTCAGCACGTCTGCGGTGCTGACGGCGCCGAGGGTTCGGCAGGAGCCAAAGACCGCGAGGCAGGTGCCGTTGCCGCTGCGCGAACCGGTGACTTTCTGCTGCTTGATCGTGGTGCCGTAGGTCAACAGGTGCTCGGTGTCGGCAAGACTGAAAGCCTTGTCCAGTTGCGCGTCAAACACCCACTGCTTTTCTTCATAAAGGGTTTCGCGGGTGCGCAGCACTTTACGTGAGATCGGGTAGTAGAACTCTTCGGTACTCTGGTCGGTCTTGGCGACCTGATGGTTCAGGCTCCACTTGACGTTGTCTGCCAGCAGACTGTCGAGGGCGAAGCTGTGTTCCAGGCCGAAACGCTCGCGGGTGACGGTGTCGTTACCGGTGCGCCACTGGTACATGCCGCCCGGCAGGACGCTGGCCGGAATCGCCGGCTGGCCTTTGTCGAACGGACCGCCGTAGGCGCTTTTCTGATCGGTGTCGCGGTCGTCCTTGTACTTTTCATACGTCAGGCCCAGGCGCGAATCTTCGTTGTAGTTCCAGCCGATCTTGGCCAATACGTTGTAGGTACGCACGTCCTCCGGGTTGGCCGCAGTGCGCGCCAGGCCGGTGCCGTTGTTGTTGCCGTAGGATTCGGTTTCATGACCGTCGCGCTGGCTGTAATGCAGCAAGCCATCGAACTGATCGGCGCGGCCGGCCACCGTCGCGGACTTCAACCAGCTCTCGTCGGCGGAGCTGTAGCCGGTTTTCAGGCGGGCGCCGACGTCTTTGCCGGGTTTGATGATGTCGTCCGGGTCGAGGGTGAAATAGCTGACCGCGCCGCCGATGGCGTTGCTGCCGTACAGCACCGAGGCCGGCCCACGGAGGATTTCGACGCGTTTGATGATCTCCGGGTCGACGTAGTTGCGCTGGGTCTTGGCGTAAGGGCCGTTGAAGAAATCGTTGGGCACTTCGACGCCGTCGACCTGGGTCAGGATCCGGTCGCCGTCGATGCCGCGGATGTTGTAGCCGCTGATCCCGCCGCGCTGGCCGGCACCACCGACCGAAACGCCCGGTTCGTAACGCACCAGGTTCTTGATGGTGTTGACGTTGTTGCGGTCCAGCTCTTCGCGGGTGTGAACGGTGACGGTGCCCGGCACGCTTTCCACGGTTTGTTCCTGGCGGGTGGCGCTGATGGTCACCTGTTGCAGGTTGAGGGCGCCGCTGCTCGGGCGCTTTTCCAGGACGATGTTGTTGTTGCCCAGTTTGCGATAGCTCAGGTTGGTCCCCACCAACAGGCGATCCAGGGCTTTCTCCGGCGACAAGGACCCGCGCACGCCCGGCGAGGCCACGCCTTGCCCAAGTTCTGCCGGCAAGCCGACCTGCCAGCCCGTCACCGCGGTAAAGGCATTGAGTGCCGAGACCAGCGACTGTTGCGGGATCGCAAACGCGTAATCGCCCATGTTGCGCGTCGGTTGCTCGGCGGCGGTGGCGGCCATCAGCGGCGCGCTACCAGCCATGAGGATGGCGGCGGTCAACAGCGAGAGCACGCGGGACGGTGAAGAGGAGTGACGGGTAAGGCGAGAAGACATCGATAGCGCTCCGAGTCGCACGAATCTTTATAGGTGCTGATTGGCATATGAAGATGCGAATCAATTGCATTGGCTATAACGAGACGTACGAGCTTCAGCTATCGAGTAAAAATAATTCTCATTTAGTTCAAAATCACCAGCGCTGGGAATTCCTGGAGCCGCGCCGAGGTGATGTGCGCCAGGGAGCGGACCACGTCCAGCGGCTGGTCGAGACGGTAATTGCCGGTCACGGCGACGTCGGCCAATTGCTCATTGTTGTTGATGATCCAGCCGGGATAGTAGCGACGCAGTTCCGCCAGCACCTGGCTCATCGGGCAGTTCTCGAACACCAGTCGGCCCTGGACCCAGGCCAGGTCAGTCGCGGCGTCGAGCCTGGCCGGCCGGTCGAAACCGTTGGGGCCGATGCGGATGCTTTCGCCGGCAGACAGGCGAATCCGTGCGTCGTCGCGGGTCGCCCGCAAGTCGACATCACCACGCTGCACTTGAACCTGCGTCACGCCATCGAGGTAGCGCACCGCAAACGCGGTGTCGTGCACGCTGGCCTTCACCGGTCCTGCGTCGATTTCCAGCGGCTGGCCGCGATGGGCCGGCACTTCGAAAAACGCTTCGCCCTGATAAAGACGGGCGACGCGCTGCTGATCGTTGATGGTGCTGGAAAACGCCGAGTTGGTATTGAGCAGGACTTTCGAGCCGTCCTCCAGTTGCAGGCGCTGACGCTCACCGACCACCGTCAGGTGATCGGCCTGGAGACGTAGGGGCAGGTTGCTGAAACTGAACAGGCCGAGGATCAACACGGCAGCGGTGGCCAACGGTTTCCAGTGCGGGCGCAGGCGCGACAACACGGTGACTTTGGGTGGCAGCGCGGCCAGGTGTTGCGCGCATTGCACGACTTGCGGGCCGTCCCAGATGGCCTGGGCCTTGGCGAACGCTTGTGCATGCAAAGGGTCGGCGTCCAGCCATGCCTGGAACTGGCGAGACTGTTCTTCGCTCGGACTGCCCAGCACGATCAGCCAATCCAGGGCCTGGTCCATCGCACTTGCGGAGTCCCGCGCCGGGGAGGGCGGAGGGGAGCGGTGGGTGTCCGTCACGGTGTTTCCTCGGCAGTGTCTGTGCACGGCTGTTTTTTAGTGGAGCTTGAAAGTGGGCAAGGGTAGCAAAGCCTTGCTTGCTCAGTCGCCGTTTAACCGTTCGGCGACACCGATGCAGATAGCCATGATCAGCTTCAACTCCTTTTGCACCGTGCTCAATGACACGCCGAGCGTCTCGGAAATCTCCAGATAGCTGTGCCCGTGCAAGCGGCTGAGAATGAAAATCTGCTGCTGACGGGCGCTGAGTTCACTGAGGCTCACGTTCAAACGCTCCAGCAATTGTTTGGCATGGGCGGCGTCCTCGGCACTGCTGGCCGGTGCGGCAATGCTTTCCACCACGTCCATCGGCACGTCGTCGAGCATCGTCCGGGACTGAATGCGCCGCGCACGCAAATGGTCCAGCGCCAGGTTGCGGGCGGTCTGGAAAACAAAGGGTTCAAGGTGGTCGATGGCCCGTTCGCTGAGCGCACGGGTTACGCGCAGGTAGGTCTCCTGCAAGAGGTCTTCGGCGGTGCTGTGATTGTTGACCATCCGCTCCAGCGTGCGCAGCAGAGAGACGCGCTGGGCGATGAAGACGTGATTGAAGCGCGATTGACTCACGGGAGGACCTGATCCATTTCGATCAAATGATAATGCTTATCATCCGCTACGATGGTCAAGTCCTGATTTGTGAAGGTTTATGCGCGGCCCAGCAAATAGGTCGCGTAATCGGGAATGCGATGGGAATGCGCCTGATCCATCAACGGGCTGCTGAGCAGGTAGTCGGCGCTGCATTCATTGCAGGCGACGGGAATGTTCCAGACTGCCGCGACCCGCAGCAATGCCTTGATGTCCGGGTCATGGGGTTGCGGTTCGAACGGGTCCCAGAAGAACACCAGCATGTCGACCCGCTGCTCGGCGATTTGTGCGCCGAGTTGCTGGTCGCCGCCCAAGGGGCCGCTGATCATGCTTTCCACGGGCAGGTCGAGGCGTTGTTGCAATAACAAACCCGTGGTGCCGGTGGCGACCAGTTCATGTTGCGCGAGCTTGTCTTTGTGCCGCTCGGCCCAGTCCAGCAGGAACACCTTGCAGTGGTCATGGGCGACCAGGGCGATGCGTTTGCGCGCGGCGACG
This sequence comes from Pseudomonas sp. BF-B-15, assembly GCF_019946675.1. Taxonomy (NCBI): domain Bacteria; kingdom Pseudomonadati; phylum Pseudomonadota; class Gammaproteobacteria; order Pseudomonadales; family Pseudomonadaceae; genus Pseudomonas; species Pseudomonas sp. BF-B-15. The sequence goes on along the minus strand of NZ_JAGYFZ010000093.1, from coordinate 15,039 downwards.
GTTTTTTGCGTGAAGCTGATACCGATCATGGGGTGTTCCGTAGGCAGGTTACCGACGATGGTTGAGTACGCCATCGCCTGTAGGCGCGAGCGGTGCGGCGACCCGACTTGCCCGCGAACCGAGCGGCGCGATGTATCTGTTAGACCGCGTCATCGTTCTTCGCCGACAAGCCTGGCTCCTACAGAGTCGGGTACGGCGCAACAGGCACAGAGTTACTCAGCGTTGCAAAGCGCCAGGCAGTTATCGAGCATGCGGTTGGAGAAGCCCCATTCGTTGTCGTACCAGGCCAGCACCTTGAGCAGCTTGCCGCTGGACTTGGTGTGGTTGGCGTCGAAGATCGACGACAGCGGGTTGTGGTTGAAGTCGCTCGAGACCAGCGGCAACGTGTTGTAGCCCAGAATCTTCGAATGCTGGCTGGCTTCCTTGAGCAGTGCATTCACTTCATCGGCCGACGCCTCGCGCTTCAGTTGCACGGTCAGGTCTACCAGCGACACGTTGATCACCGGCACACGCACGGCCATGCCGGTCAGTTTGCCCGCCAGTTCCGGCAGCACCAGGCCGACCGCTTCGGCCGCACCGGTCTTGCTCGGGATCATGTTCTGGGTGGCCGAACGCGCGCGGTACGGGTCGGTGTGGTAGACGTCGGTCAGGTTTTGATCGTTGGTGTAGGCGTGGATGGTGGTCATCAAACCACTTTCGATGCCCAGCTCGCGGTGCAGCACCTGGGCCACCGGGGCCAGGCAGTTGGTGGTGCACGACGCGTTGGAAATAATCTGGTGCGATTGGCGCAGAATGTCGTGGTTCACCCCATACACCACGGTGGCGTCGGCGCCTTTGGCCGGTGCAGAGATGATCACTTTGCGCGCGCCGGCCGTAATATGCGCGGCGGCTTTGGCCCGGTCGGTGAACAAACCGGTGCATTCGAACACGACATCAATCTTTTCCGCAGCCCAGGGCAGCTCGGCCGGGTTACGAATGGCGCTGACGGAAATCCGGTCGCCATTGACGGTCAGGCTTTCCTGATCATGCTGGACATCGGCGTCGAACGTGCCGTGAACAGTGTCGTACTTGAGCAGATGAGCGTTCATCGCGCTGTCGCCCAGGTCATTGATTGCAACGATCTGCAAATCCTGACGGTAGCCTTGGGTATACAGTGCGCGAAGGACGTTGCGGCCGATACGGCCAAAACCATTGATTGCGATTCGAAGAGTCATTTAACAGGGCCGCCGTCGTTTTGTTGTTGGAATTACAAGATTATTCGCATAAAAATAGAAAACAAGCCTTTTTAGTGGCAATATTTTGTTCAATCTACAACGAGTGACCTGAATCAACTGGTCCGAATGATCAAGAAAGCCGTTTGTCATCCCATCAACAACGGCTCTTGTTCAGCATAGACAATCAGGTCGCCACATCCGTTAGCCTGGAGTTCTACACATGCATCCCCGCGTCCTTGAGGTCACCGAACGGCTTATCGCCCGCAGCCGCGCAACCCGCGAGGCTTACCTTGCGCTCATTCGCGGTGCGGCCAGCGACGGTCCGATGCGCGGCAAGCTGCAATGCGCCAACTTCGCCCATGGCGTGGCCGGTTGCGGCACCGAAGACAAGAACAGCCTGCGAATGATGAACTCCGCGAACATCGCGATTGTTTCGTCATATAACGACATGCTCTCGGCGCATCAGCCGTACGAAGTCTTTCCTGAACTGATCAAAAAAGCCCTGCGCGAAATCGGCTCCGTCGGCCAGTTCGCCGGCGGCACCCCGGCGATGTGCGATGGCGTGACCCAAGGCGAGCCGGGCATGGAGCTGAGCCTGCCAAGCCGTGAAGTGATCGCGCTGTCCACCGCTGTTGCCCTTTCCCACAACATGTTCGATGGCGCGCTGATGCTCGGCATCTGCGACAAGATCGTGCCGGGCCTGATGATGGGCGCGTTGCGCTTCGGTCATCTGCCGATGATTTTCGTACCGGGCGGGCCGATGGTCTCGGGCATTTCCAACAAGCAGAAAGCCGATGTGCGCCAGCGCTATGCCGAAGGCAAGGCCTCGCGCGAAGAGCTGCTGGAATCGGAAATGAACTCCTACCACAGTCCTGGCACCTGCACTTTCTACGGCACCGCCAACACCAACCAGTTGCTGATGGAAGTCATGGGCCTGCACTTGCCGGGCGCCTCTTTCGTCAACCCGAACACGCCGTTGCGCGATGCCCTGACCCGCGAAGCGGCGCATCAGGTCACGCGCCTGACCAAGCAGAATGGCAACTTCATGCCGATCGGCGAAATCGTCGATGAGCGTTCGTTGGTCAACTCCATCGTGGCGCTGCACGCCACCGGCGGCTCGACCAACCACACGCTGCACATGCCGGCGATTGCCATGGCGGCGGGCATTCAGCTGACCTGGCAGGACATGGCCGACCTCTCCGAAGTCGTGCCGACCCTGAGCCACGTCTACCCGAACGGCAAAGCCGACATCAACCACTTCCAGGCGGCGGGCGGCATGTCGTTCCTGATCCGCGAACTGCTGGAAGCCGGCCTGCTCCACGAAAACGTCAACACGGTTCTGGGCCACGGCCTGAGCCGCTACACCAAGGAACCGTTCCTCGATAACGGTGAACTGGTATGGCGCGAAGGCGTCACCGACAGCCTCGATGAAACCATCCTGCGTCCAGTCGCTCGAGCGTTCTCGCCCGAGGGCGGCTTGCGCGTGATGGAAGGCAACCTCGGTCGTGGCGTGATGAAAGTCTCGGCAGTCGCCTTGGAAAACCAGATCGTCGAAGCACCGGCAATGGTGTTCCAGGATCAACAGGATCTGGCCGATGCGTTCAAGGCCGGTTTGCTGGAGAAGGACTTTGTCGCGGTGATGCGCTTCCAGGGCCCGCGCTCCAACGGCATGCCGGAACTGCACAAGATGACGCCGTTCCTCGGCGTGCTGCAGGATCGCGGCTTCAAAGTCGCGCTGGTCACCGACGGACGCATGTCCGGCGCCTCGGGGAAAATCCCGGCGGCGATTCACGTCAGTCCCGAAGCTTACGTGGGCGGCGCTTTGGCGCGAGTCCAAGAGGGCGATATCATCCGCGTCGATGGCGTCAAAGGCACCCTGGAGCTTAAGGTGGACGCCGCCGAATTCGCTGCACGCGAACCTGCCAAGGGCCTGTTGGGCAACAACATTGGCACCGGTCGCGAGCTGTTTGGTTTCATGCGCATGGCCTTCAGCTCCGCAGAGCAGGGCGCCAGCGCCTTTACTTCTGCCCTGGAGACGCTTAATTGAAACTGGCTTTGGTCGGTGACATCGGTGGGACCAACGCACGTTTCGCGTTGTGGAAAAACCAGCAGCTGGAATCGGTCCAGGTGCTGGCAACGGCAGATTTTCCCAGCCCGGAAGAGGCGATCAGCGTCTATCTGAACGGGCAGGGGCTGGCGCCGGGTTCGATTGGTTCCGTGTGCCTGTCAGTGGCCGGCCCGGTGAGCGGTGATGAATTCAAGTTCACCAACAATCACTGGCGCCTCAGTCGCAAGGCGTTCTGCCAGACCTTGCAAGTGGAGCAACTGCTGCTGGTCAACGATTTCTCGGCGATGGCGCTGGGCATGACCCGTTTGCAGCCGGGCGAATTCCGCGTGGTTTGCGAAGGCACGCCGGAACCGTTGCGCCCGGCGGTGGTGATTGGTCCGGGCACGGGGTTGGGCGTCGGTACTTTGCTCGATCTCGGCGAAGGGCGTTTTGCTGCATTGCCGGGCGAGGGTGGCCACGTCGATTTGCCGTTGAGCAGTCCGCGTGAAACTCAGTTGTGGCAGCACATCTTCAACGAGATTGGGCATGTCAGCGCGGAAACGGCGTTGAGTGGCAGCGGCTTGCCGCGCGTCTATCGGGCGATTTGCGCGGTGGACGGGCACACGCCTGTGCTCGAAACGCCGGAAGCGATCACCGCCGCCGGCCTGGCGGGTGATCCGATTGCACTGGAAGTGCTGGAACAGTTCTGTTGCTGGCTCGGTCGCGTGGCGGGCAACAACGTGCTCACCACGGGCGCGCGCGGTGGCGTGTTTATCGTCGGTGGAGTGATCCCACGGTTTGCCGATTTCTTCCTCGAAAGCGGTTTTGCGCGGTGCTTTGCCGACAAGGGTTGCATGAGTGATTACTTCAAGGGGATTCCGGTGTGGCTGGTGACGGCGCCGTATTCCGGGTTGGTGGGTGCGGGTGTGGCCCTCGACCAGGCATAAGGACCGCGTCGTTCTCTTCGCGGGCAAGTCGGACGCCGCACCGCTCGCTCCTACAGAAGCACCGGAGCAACCTGTAGGAGCGAGGCTTGCCCGCGAAGAGGCCGGAACAGACACATAGATTTATGATCGATCAGGCATAATCCTCCAATTCAAACAACAAGGACGCCGCCCCGTGAGCTCAGTCAACAAGTCGATTTTGTTGGTCGATGACGATCAAGAGATACGCGAGTTGCTGGACACCTACCTGACCCGTGCGGGTTTCCAGGTACGTACCACGCCCGACGGCGCCGGTTTCCGCCAGGCGTTGAACGATGCGCCGAGCGATCTGGTGATCCTCGACGTGATGCTGCCCGACGAAGACGGTTTCAGCCTCTGCCGCTGGATCCGCCAGCACCCGCGGCAGGCGCAAGTGCCGATCATCATGCTCACCGCCAGCTCCGACGAAGCCGACCGCGTCATCGGCCTGGAACTGGGCGCCGACGACTACCTTGGCAAACCCTTCAGCCCTCGTGAATTGCAGGCGCGGATCAAAGCCTTGTTGCGTCGTGCGCAATTCGGCCAGGAACGTTCCGGCAGTGAAGTGCTGGCCTTTGATGACTGGCGACTGGACATGGTCAGCCATCGGCTGTTCCACATCGATGGCGAAGAAGTGATTCTCTCCGGCGCCGATTTCGCCCTGCTGAAACTGTTCCTCGATCACCCCCAGGAAATCCTCGACCGCGACACCATCGGCAACGCCACCCGTGGCCGCGACCTGATGCCGCTGGACCGGATCGTCGACATGGCCGTCAGCCGTTTGCGCCAACGCCTGCGCGATACCGAAAAACCGCCGCGACTGATCCGCACCGTGCGCGGCAGCGGTTATCAGTTGGCGGCCAATGTGGTTGCCAGCAATGGTCACTGAGGTGTTGCGCAAGCTCGCGGCAAAGGTTCCGGTCCCGCGTTCGCTGCTCGGGCGGATGCTGCTGCTGACCTTGCTGGCGGTGTTGTTCGCGCAGACGTTGTCGAGCGTGATCTGGGTCTCGCAATTGCGTGCCACGCAGCTGGAAGGCCTGGTCACCAGCGCTCGCAGCCTTGCCCATTCGATGACCGCCAGCGTCAGTTATTTTCGCTCGTTGCCGGTGGCGTTCAGGCCGCTGGTACTCGACCAGTTGCGCAGCATGGGCGGCACCCGTTTCGTGGTGACCCTCAACGACAAACCGCTTGGCATGGAAGTGCTGCCGATCACCCCGCGCAAAGCGGCGGTGCTCAAAGCGGTGGACGAAGTGCTGCGCCAGTCGCTCGGCCAGGACACCGATATCTCGGTGACCTTTGTCAGCCCCGAAGACCTGCGGATCTTCAACGGTGGCCTGAAACTGGATGAGCTGCCGCGTTCCTGGGCGCATTACGCACTGACTCTGGAACCGGTGAATCCGCCAGTGCTGGTCACGCAAATCCAGATGGCGCCGGGCGAGTGGCTGTACATCGCCTCGCTGTTGCCCGAGCCCTACACCAGCCTTGAAGAGCAAGGCCTGCCGGCGCAGCAAGTCTGGTTCATCGTCCTCACCAGCGGCTTTTTGCTGTTGTTCATCGGCTTGCTGGTGCATTGGCAGAGCCGGCCGCTCAAGCGTTTGGCACGGGCGGCGCGGGACATGTCCCTCGGGGCGGAAGTCGAGCCGGTGGCCGAAGGCGGCGGCAGTGAAGTGGTGGAAGTGGGTCGCGCCTTCAATGCGATGCGCGAACGTATCAGCCGTTACCTGACTGAACGCAGCCAGTTGTTCAGCGCGATTTCCCATGATTTGCGCACGCCGATTACCCGCTTGCGCCTGCGGGTGGAATTGCTTGAGGACGAAAAGCTGCAAGCCAAATTCGGTCGTGATCTCGATGAATTGGAGCTTCTGGTCAAAGGCGCGCTGCAATGCGTGAAAGACACCGACATCCACGAAAACATCGAACAGGTGGACCTCAACCATGTGCTCGATTGCCTGGTGGAACCGTATCTGGCGCCTAACGGCAATGGTCGCGTGACCCAGCAAGGCCGGGCGCTGGCGGCGTATCCGGGCAAACCGCTGGCGCTCAAGCGCTGCATCGGCAACCTGATCGACAACGCCTTGAAGTACGGGCAGAACGCGCACCTGCACATCGATGACGACGAGAACGCGTTTGTCCTGCATGTCGATGACGAAGGGCCGGGTGTGCCGGAGCAGCGGCTGGAGCAGGTGTTCGAGCCGCACTTTCGTCTGGCCGGGCAGCAGCAGGGTTATGGGTTGGGATTGGGCATTGCGCGCAACATTGCCCATAGCCATGGCGGGGAAGTCAGCCTGCAAAACCTGCGTGAAGGCGGGTTGCGGGTGACGCTCCAATTGCCTCGATCAATCGACTGACACACAACCTTGTAGGAGCCGGCTTGCTGGCGATAGCGGTGTGTCTGACACGCAGCGTTATCGTTGATCGCCAGCAAGCCGGCTCCTACAAAAGCAAATAGGCGCCACGCCCCGCAATTGTCACGGCTTGGTGACATAACTCGCCCCCTTCGTTACAAGCCCGCCACCGCCCGTTGTTTAGACTGCCCGCAGTCATAACAACAAAAAAGGCACCCCATGGACACCTTCCAACCCGCTTTCAGCAGTTGGCTGAACGCACCGGCCCATCAGCAATGGCTCGCCGCCGAAGGCCTGCGCCTGCTGGCATTCGCCAAGGCTTCGAAGCTCCCCGAGGGCTTCGGCAATCTCGACGAAAAGGGCTGTCTGCCGGCCAACGCCCATGCCGAAACCATGAACACCGCGCGCATGACCCACAGCTTCGCCATGGCGCACATCCAGGGCCTGCCGGGGTTCGCCGAGCTGGTGGATCACGGCATCAATGCCCTTCGCGGGCCGTTGCGCGATGGCGAGCATGGTGGCTGGTTCGCCACCGCGCATCACCTTGACGACAACACCGGCAAGGCCGCTTACCTGCACGCCTTCGTTGCCCTGGCCGCCAGTTCCGCCGTGGTGGCGCGGCGTCCCGGCGCACAGGCCTTGCTCGATGACGCGATCCACATCATCGACACGTATTTCTGGAGTGAGGAGGAGGGCGCAATGCGCGAATCCTTCAATCGCGACTGGCGTGAAGAGGAAAGTTATCGCGGCGCCAACAGCAACATGCACGCCACCGAAGCCTTCCTCGCGCTGGCCGATGTCACGCAAGACAATCGCTGGTTGTGCCGCGCGCAACGGATCGTCGAGCGCGTGATTCATGGTCACGCCGCCGCCAACGATTACCTGGTGGTCGAACATTTCGACCGCGACTGGCAGCCGTTGCGCGACTACAACCACGACAACCCGGCCGACGGTTTCCGTCCTTACGGCACCACGCCGGGCCACGGCTTCGAATGGGCCCGGCTGTTGCTGCACCTCGAAGCTGCGCGAGTACAGGCCGGGATGCTGACGCCCGGTTGGCTCGCCGCCGACGCGCAAAAACTCTTCGAGCACAACTGCCGCCATGGCTGGGATGTCGATGGGCTGCCCGGGATTGTCTACACCCTCGATTGGGATAACCGCGCGGTGGTTCGCCATCGTTTGCACTGGACTCATTGCGAAGCCAGCGCCGCCGCCAGCGCGCTGCTTAAACGCACGGGCGATGAGCAATATGAAACCTGGTACCGACTGTTCTGGGAATTTTGTGACAGTCATTTCATCGACCGCTGCGAGGGCAGTTGGTATCACGAGCTCGATCCGCAGAACCGCCCAAGCGCCGATATCTGGGCCGGCAAACCCGATCTCTATCACGCCTGGCAAGCCGTGTTGATTCCGCGCCTGCCGCTGGCACCGAGCATGGCCAGTGCCTTGGCGAGTCTGTCCCAGAGCGGTTCTATGTAACCATGCGGTGACATTCACGCGTCCCTTCGTTACCTGCGAGGGGATGACTCCTGTTTAAAATCCTATGCAGCGCAAGCACCAGACTTGCATGCATAACAACAAGAAAGGTACTACTAGATGAATGCGATTTCTCGCCTCGCTACTGTCATTTCTCTCGCGTCGCTGCTTCCCCTCAGTGCATTTCCTCTCAGTGGCCTTGCCGCCGATTCCAAAGGTTCGGTGGAAGTTGTTCACTGGTGGACGTCGGGTGGTGAAAAAGCAGCGGTCGATGTCCTCAAGGCTCAAGTCGAAAAAGACGGCTTCACCTGGAAGGACGGCGCAGTCGCCGGTGGTGGCGGTTCCACGGCCATGACCGTACTGAAAAGCCGCGCAGTCGCCGGTAACCCGCCGGGCGTTGCCCAGATCAAGGGTCCGGACATCCAGGAGTGGGGCAGCACTGGCCTGCTCAGCACCGACACCCTGAAAGACGTTTCCAAGTCCGAAGGCTGGGATAACCTGCTGATCAAGAAAGTCTCCGACACCGTCAAATACGAAGGCGACTACGTGGCCGTTCCGGTGAACATTCACCGTGTGAACTGGCTGTGGATCAACCCGGAAGTGTTCAAGAAAGCCGGGATCGACAAAGCCCCGACCACCCTCGAAGAATTCTACGCCGCCGGCGACAAGCTCAAAGCCGCCGGCTTCATCGCGCTCGCCCACGGTGGTCAGCCTTGGCAAGACAGCACCGTGTTTGAAGACGTGGTGCTCTCGGTCATGGGCGCCGATGGTTACAAGAAAGCGTTGGTAGACCTGGATCAGAAAACCCTGTCCGGGCCGGAAATGACCAAGTCGTTCACCGAGCTGAAAAAACTCACCGGCTACATGGACCCGAACCGCGCCGGTCGTGACTGGAACATCGCTGCCGCCGAGGTCATCAACGGCAAGGCCGGTATGCAGATGATGGGCGACTGGGCGAAAAGCGAATGGACTGCGGCGAAGAAAGTCGCCGGCAAGGACTACCAGTGCGTGCCGTTCCCGGGCACCGAAAAAGCCTTCACCTACAACATCGACTCGATGGCTGTATTCAAGTTGAAAGCTGATCGCAAGGGTGACATCGCCGCCCAGCAAGACCTGGCCAAGGTTGCTCTGGGGACCGACTTCCAGAAAGTCTTCAGCATCAACAAAGGCTCGATCCCGGTCCGTACCGACATGCTGAACGAGATGGACAAGCTCGGTTTCGACGCCTGCGCTCAAACCGCCGCCAAGGACTTCCTGGCGGACGAGAAAACCGGCGGCCTGCAACCAAGCATGGCGCACAACATGGCCACTTCCCTGGCCGTGCAAGGCGCGATCTTCGACGTGGTCACCAACTTCATGAACGACAAGGACGCTGACCCGGCCAAGGCCAGCGCCCAACTGGCATCGGCTGTCAAAGCCGCCCAGTAATCCCTGAGGCCGCGGGCTCGCCTGCGGCAATTTTCTGGGACCGTTCCCCTTGTAGGAGCGAGGCTTGCCCGCGAAAGCAGTCTGACATTCAACAGAGTTGTCGACAGTTACGCCGCCTTCGTGGGCAAGCCTCGCTCCTACAGATACTCACTTCTCCAATGGATTATCCCGATGAGCTCTGTGGCGGTTTTCAGCAAAGCCTCACCGTTCGATGCGCTGCAACGCTGGTTACCCAAGTTGGTACTCGCGCCAAGCATGCTCATCGTGTTGGTTGGTTTCTACGGTTACATCATTTGGACATTCATACTGTCCTTCACCAATTCCAGCTTCATGCCGAGCTACAAATGGGTCGGCCTGCAGCAATACATGCGCCTGATGGACAACGATCGCTGGTGGGTCGCGAGCAAGAACCTCGCGCTCTTCGGTGGCATGTTCATCGGCATCAGCCTGGTATTGGGCGTGTTCCTCGCGGTGCTGCTGGACCAGCGCATTCGCAAGGAAGGCTTCATTCGCACCGTTTACCTGTACCCGATGGCGCTGTCGATGATCGTCACCGGTACCGCCTGGAAATGGCTGCTCAACCCTGGCCTGGGCCTGGACAAAATGCTGCGTGACTGGGGCTGGGAAGGCTTCCGTCTCGACTGGCTGGTGGATCAGGATCGCGTGGTGTACTGCCTGGTGATCGCTGCCGTGTGGCAAGCCTCCGGGTTTGTGATGGCGATGTTCCTGGCCGGTCTGCGCGGTGTCGATCAATCGATCATCCGTGCCGCGCAAGTCGACGGTGCGAGCCTGCCGACCATCTATTTGAAGATCGTCCTGCCGAGCCTGCGCCCGGTGTTTTTCAGCGCCTTCATGATCCTCGCGCACATCGCAATCAAGAGCTTCGACCTGGTGGCGGCGATGACGGCGGGCGGTCCCGGCTACTCGTCCGACCTGCCGGCGATGTTCATGTATTCCTTCACCTTCAGCCGTGGCCAGATGGGCATCGGTTCGGCCAGCGCCATGCTGATGCTCGGTGCCGTGCTGACCATCCTCGTGCCGTACCTGTACTCCGAGCTGCGAGGCAAACGCCATGACTAATCAACTCGGAAAACCGACGCTGAGTTTCAGCCGTATCGCGATTTACGCCACGCTTCTGCTGGCCGCTGCGGTGTACCTGATTCCGCTGATCGTGATGCTGCTGACCAGCTTCAAATCCCCGGAAGACATCCGTACCGGCAACCTGCTGAGCTGGCCGACCGTCATTGACGGCATCGGTTGGATCAAGGCCTGGGACGTGGTCGGCGGGTACTTCTGGAACTCGGTGAAAATCACCGTGCCGGCGGTTTTTATCTCGACCTTCATCGGTGCCATGAACGGCTACGTGCTGTCGATGTGGCGCTTCCGTGGCTCGCAGTTGTTCTTCGGCCTGTTGCTGTTCGGCTGCTTCCTGCCGTTCCAGACCGTGCTGCTGCCGGCCTCGTTCACCCTCGGCAAGTTCGGCCTGGCCAACACCACCACCGGTCTGGTGCTGGTGCACGTGGTCTACGGGCTGGCGTTCACCACGCTGTTCTTCCGTAACTACTACGTGAGCATCCCGGATGCGCTGGTCAAGGCTGCACGCCTGGATGGCGCAGGCTTCTTCACGATTTTCTGGAAGATCCTGCTGCCGATGTCGATCCCGATCGTGATGGTCTGCCTGATCTGGCAGTTCACCCAGATCTGGAATGACTTCCTGTTCGGCGTGGTCTTCGCCAGTGGCGATGCCCAGCCAATTACCGTGGCCCTGAACAACCTGGTCAACACCAGCACCGGGGCCAAGGAATACAACGTTGATATGGCCGCCGCGATGATCGCCGGGCTGCCGACACTGCTGGTCTACATATTCGCTGGCAAGTATTTCCTGCGTGGGCTGACGTCCGGCGCGGTCAAGGGGTAGAAACATGGCAACTCTCGAATTACGCAACGTCAACAAGACCTACGGCGCCGGTTTGCCGGACACCCTGAAAAACATCGAACTGAAGATCGATGACGGGGAATTCCTGATCCTGGTCGGCCCGTCGGGCTGCGGTAAATCCACGCTGATGAACTGCATCGCCGGCCTGGAAACCATCAGCGGCGGCGCGATCCTGGTGGATGACGCCGACATCAGCGGCATGAGCCCCAAGGATCGCGACATCGCCATGGTGTTCCAGTCCTACGCGCTGTACCCGACCATGAGCGTGCGCGACAACATCGCTTTCGGCCTGAAGATTCGCAAAATGCCCGCCGCTGAAATCGATGAAGAAGTCGCTCGCGTCTCCAAGCTGCTGCAGATCGAACACCTGCTGAGCCGCAAGCCCGGCCAGCTCTCCGGCGGTCAGCAACAGCGTGTGGCGATGGGCCGTGCCCTGGCGCGGCGGCCGAAGATTTACCTGTTCGACGAACCGCTGTCCAACCTCGACGCCAAGCTGCGCGTCGAGATGCGCACCGAAATGAAACTGATGCACCAGCGCCTGAAAACCACCACGGTCTACGTGACCCACGACCAGATCGAAGCGATGACGCTGGGCGACAAAGTGGCGGTGATGAAGGACGGGATCATTCAGCAGTTCGGCACGCCGAAAGACATCTACAACAACCCGGCCAACCTGTTCGTGGCGAGCTTCATCGGTTCGCCGCCGATGAACTTCATCCCCCTGCGTTTGCAACGCAAGGACGGTCGTCTGTTGGCGCTGCTCGACAGCGGTCAGGCGCGCTGCGAATTGCCGTTGGGCATGCAGGACGCCGGTCTGGAAGATCGCGAAGTGATCCTCGGCATGCGCCCTGAGCAGATCGTGCTGGCGGGCAGCGAGCCGAATGGTTTGCCGACCATTCGCGCCGAAGTGCAGGTCACCGAACCGACCGGTCCGGACACGCTGGTATTCGTCAATCTCAACGACACCAAAGTCTGCTGCCGCCTGGCACCGGACGTTGCGCCGGCCGTGGGCGAGACCCTGACCCTGCAATTCGATCCATCGAAAGTGCTGCTGTTCGATGCCAAGACCGGGGAGCGCCTGGGGGTGGCCGGTCTGCCAAAAACCGAAGTTCACAGCGCCAACGTCACCCAGTTCAAAAACCGCTGAAGATCAAAAACTGCAGGAGCCAGGCTTGCCGGCGAAAGCGATTTCAGTGACGCCTTCGCCGGCAAGCCTGGCTCCTACAGGGGGGATATGCGGTGGGCGGCCTGTCGCGCATCGCAACCGATGTAACCGCGTTAGATAAAAACAGTTAATAACAATAAAACGAGGATGTAGGGATGAAGAAGAACAACAACGCTCAGCTTATCTGCCAGTTGTCGGCAATTGCGGCAATGATGCTGGCCGGTAGTGTGCACGCGGCTGACGCGTTCAGCGCCGATTCCGAATGGATGACCGGTGATTGGGGTGGTGAGCGGACCAAGCTGATCGAGCAAGGCATCGACATCAAGATGGACTACGTCGGTGAAGTGGGCAGCAACCTTCACGGCGGCTTCAACGACGACAAGACAGCGCGTTATGCCGACCAGTTTGGTTTGGGCGTGGCACTGGACCTGCAAAAACTGTGGGGCTGGGATAACACCCAGGCGAAGATCCAGCTGACCAACCGTAACGGCGAAAACATCTCCAATGACCGTGTCGGCGACCCGCGTGCCGGCACCTTGAGTTCCTCCCAGGAAGTCTACGGTCGCGGCCATATGGTCCGTCTGACCCAGTTGTGGATCAAGCACCAGTTTCTCGACGGCAAACTGGACGTCAAGGCCGGTTACTTCGGCGAAGGCGAAGACTTCAACACCTTCCCTTGCGAGTTCCAGAACCTGGCGTTCTGCGGGTCCCAGGTGGGTAACTGGGCGACCAACATCTGGTACAACTGGCCGGTCATGCAGGCTGCGGTCCGCGTGAAGTACAACATCTCGCCTGAGTTCTATGCGCAGATCGGCGCGTACAACCAGAACACGTCGCAACTGGAGCACGGTAACGGCTTCAAGCTCAGCGGCAGTGGTACCAACGGCACCGTCCTGCCGGTCGAACTGGTCTGGTTGCCTAACCCTAACAACCTGCCGGGCGAATACCGTGTCGGTTACTACAAAAGCACGGCTGATGCCAATGACGTTCGTGAAGACGACAACGGCGCTGATGCTGCCACCAGCGGCAACGCTTACCGCAGCCACGACAGCAAGTCCGGCTACTGGTTCGTGGCGCAGCAACAGCTGACTGACCACAACGGTGACAAGAGCCGTGGCCTGACCGTTTCGGCCAACGCCACGTTCCACGACAAGGACACCAACTTCGTCGACAACTACCAGTCGTTGATGTTTGTGTACAAAGGCCCGTTCGATGCCCGTCCGAAAGATGACGTCGGTATCGGTTTCGCGCGTATCCATGTCAACGATGACGTGAAGAAAAACGCCGAGCTGGTCAACGCCGCCAACAATGTCACGGACTACAACGATCCACGGTTCTCGCCACTGCGTACCACCGAATACAACTACGAGATCAACTACGGCTTCCACGTTACCAACTGGCTGACCGTGCGTCCCAACCTGCAATACATCACTCACCCGGGCGGTGTGGATGAAGTCGATAACGCGCTGGTCGCCGGCCTGAAAATTCAGTCGGTGTTCTAACGCTGTTGCGATAAGCTCCTCTCTATGTGCGCATTTTTGCGGACAGCCCAGGCTGTCCGCTTTTTTTTGGGGGCGGCGCACCCCGGTGACAGCTGATTTTCAGGACCGTGGCACATGCATGAGCATCCGCTACAACGCTTCTTCAAATCCTTGCGCGAACGTCCGGTGTTTGCGTGGGAGCGCTATCAGATGCGCGACGTTCTGGTGATCGATCACCCGCTGTGTCAGGCGGTGTTCAGTCGTCAGGGCGCGCAGTTGCTGCACTTTCAGCCCAAGGGACAGAAGCCCTGGCTCTGGTGCGCGGCGAAGTGGCCGCATGTCGGTGCGATTCGCGGCGGCGTGCCGGTGTGCTGGCCGTGGTATGGCCGCCATCCGAGCGAAAACGCCTGGCCGTCCCATGGCTGGGCACGCTTGCTGGACTGGAAGCTGCTCGACAGCAGTCACGACGATGACGGCGTGCGCCTGCACTGGCAATTGCAGTTGTGCGACTGGCAAGTGGACCTGCATGCCCACCTTGGTGAGCGCATGGAGTTGCGCCTGAGCACCGAGCATCAGGACAGCCTGCCGTGCCAATTGAGCCAGGCATTGCACGCCTATTGGCGTATTGGTGATGTCGGTGAGATAGCGCTGTCTGGGCTCGACGGGGCGCAAGGTTACGACCAGTTGAACCGCCAGGTTTGTCAGCAGGAAGGCGAGTTGCGGGTAGAGGGTGGCTGTCAGCGGGTGTTCCAGCATGACGGCGAATTGCAGCTCAAGGACCACGCCTGGCAGCGGCAATTGTGCATCGATACCGGGGATGATGCGGACACGGTGGTCTGGCACCCGGGGACGCGTCCGCTATTGGGCGTGAGCTGGAACGAGATTTCCGAGTTTGTGTGTGTGGAAGCGGCGAGCGGCGGGACTGATAGCCTGAGCCTGGCACCGGGGCAGAAGGCGCATTTGAGTTTGCAGGCGCGGGTGGGGG